>NZ_JBSGEQ010000004.1:333709-406003 GCF_053602975.1 Nocardia sp. NPDC004278 | reverse complement strand
CATCGGGCACCTCATCGAATCCGATCAACGGACGCCACAACCGCTCGGTGGTGATCACCGCATACCGCAGCGCGTCGATGCCGTGGTCGTTGACTCGCTCCGTGGTGGGTCGCCCAGGGCGGGTAGCGCGTGTCGGAGGTGCGCCGCCCCCCGGCGGCCGGGGCCTCGCGCCTGCGGTGCATGCGCTTCGACGACTCGACGCGACACGCGCCGCGAACGTCGCTCGTGACAGCGCTCCGTGTGGTTCTGGCTACGCGGTCGGGACACTCCGGGGCATCGCATCCGTTGGGTAACGGTTTATCCGGCGCGCCGAGTTGCCAAGGTGCTGCTGGGCTTATCGATCGGCTCGTGTGGTAAGCATGCCGGTCGATAACCCGTTCTGGCACAACACAATGCACACCGCACCGGTTCTGTCAACCCCGGCGGTCGGCTCGTTGTGGCCCTGACCTGCACAGTTGATCGCGCCGTTACCGAGTCGCATGTTAAACTGTGAACATCGAAAGGGGCACGGGACACATGATTTTTAAGGTCGGAGACACCGTCGTTTACCCCCACCACGGAGCGGCGCTGATCGAAGCAATCGAGACTCGCACCATCAAGGGTGAGCAAAAAGAGTATCTGGTCCTGAAGGTCGCCCAAGGTGACCTGACTGTTCGCGTTCCCGCAGAGAACGCCGAATATGTCGGCGTGCGAGATGTCGTCGGCCAGGAGGGTCTCGACCGAGTCTTCCAAGTGCTGCGTGCGCCGCACACCGAAGAACCGACTAACTGGTCTCGCCGCTACAAGGCCAACCTGGAGAAGCTCGCCTCCGGCGATGTGAACAAGGTGGCCGAGGTCGTTCGCGACCTGTGGCGTCGGGAGCAGGACCGCGGCCTGTCCGCGGGTGAGAAGCGGATGCTGGCCAAGGCCCGTCAGATCCTCGTCGGTGAGCTCGCGCTCGCCGAGGGGACCGATGACGGCAAGGCCGAGTCGCTCCTCGATGAGGTTCTCGCCGCGGCCTCCTGACCGTGAACGTTTCTAACAGCGACGGTTCCGTCGTTGCGTTGGTGCCTGCCGCCGGTCGTGGCGTTCGCCTGGGTGAATCGACACCCAAAGCGTTCGTCGCGGTCGGCGGCACACCTATGGTCCGGCTGGCCGTCGACGGCCTGATCGCCTCCGGGGCGGTCGACCGGATCATCGTGATCGTCCCCGCCGAACTCGTCGAGAGCGCCGTTGCCCTGCTGCCGCCCTCGGAGTCGGTGCGTGTGGTCATCGGCGGCGCCGAGCGCACCGATTCGGTGCGTTCGGGTATCGCCGCTGCCCCCGACGCCGCCTATTTCCTGGTGCACGACGCCGCCCGCGCATTGACCCCACCCGAGCTGATCGCCCGGGTGGTCGCCGAACTGCGCGCCGGTGCCACCGCCGTCGTGCCCGCACTGCCCGTGGTCGACACCATCAAGTCCGTCGACACGCATGGCGGTGTCACCGGCACTCCCGATCGGGCGAGCCTGCGTGCCATTCAGACGCCGCAGGGTTTCGCCGCCGAATTGCTGCGCGCGGCCTACGCCGATGAGACGCTGCGGGCCACCGACGATGCCGGACTCGTCGAACTGCTCGGCACCCGGGTGCTCACCATCCCCGGCGACCCCATGGCTTTCAAGATCACCACCCGGCTCGACCTGCTGCTGGCCAATGCGGTACTCGACGGCGCACGGACGCTGGGCCGGTCATGACTATGCGCGTCGGCATCGGCAGTGATGTCCATCCCATCGAAGCGGGCAGGCCGTGCTGGATGGCGGGCCTGCTCTTCGACGGTGACGACGGCTGCGCCGGCCACTCCGACGGCGATGTCGCCGCGCACGCGCTCTGCGATGCGCTGCTCTCCGCGGCCGGACTCGGCGATGTCGGCGCGGTCTTCGGCACCGGACGCCCGGAATGGGCCGGTGTATCCGGCGCGGCCATGCTGAAGGAAGTGCGTAGGCTCCTTGACGAGGCCGGCTTCGAAATCGTCAACGCCGCGGTCCAGGTAATCGGCAATCGGCCGAAAATCGGACCGCGTCGCGCCGAGGCCCAAGAGGTACTCGGCGGACTGCTCGGCGCCCCGATCTCGGTGTCGGGCACCACAACCGACGGCCTCGGGTTGACCGGCCGCGGCGAGGGTGTGGCCGCGGTGGCTACCGCCCTGCTACAAGCGTGTCGCTGAGCCAGCCCTCGCCGACCCGAGCCGCTCCGTGAACGGCCTTATATACCAGCTAGGATCGACTTCCGTGACTCTGCGCCTTTTTGACACCGACACGCGGACCATGCGCGACTTCGCGCCCCTGGTCCCCGGCCGTGCCTCGGTGTACCTGTGTGGCGCCACCGTGCAGGGTGAACCGCATATCGGCCACGTGCGCAGCGGAGTCGCGTTCGACGTGCTGCGGCGCTGGCTGCTCGCGCACGACTACGACGTGTTGTTCATCCGCAATGTCACCGATATCGAGGACAAGATCCTCACCAAGGCCGCCGAGGCGGGTCGACCCTGGTGGGAGTGGGCGGCCACCTATGAGCGCGCCTTCGACCGGGCCTATCAAACCCTCGGCGTGCTGCCGCCCTCGGCGGAACCGCGCGCGACCGGCCACATCACCCAGATGGTCGACCTGATGCAGCGGTTGATCGACCGCGGGCACGCCTACGCCTCGGCGGGCAATGTCTATTTCGATGTGGTCAGCTATCCGGAATACGGGAGCCTGTCCGGGCACCGGCTCGATGACGTGCACCAGGGCGAGAGTGCGGGCGAGGGCAAGCGCGATCCGCGTGACTTCACGCTGTGGAAGGCCGCCAAACCGGGTGAGCCGACCTGGCCGTCGCCGTGGGGGCCGGGGCGGCCCGGCTGGCATCTGGAATGCTCGGCAATGGCCGAGTTCTACCTCGGCGCCGAATTCGATATCCATTGCGGCGGAATGGATCTGATCTTCCCGCACCACGAGAACGAAATCGCCCAGTCCAAGGCGGCCGGTGATGGATTCGCGCGGTATTGGTTGCACAACGGCTGGGTGACCATGGGCGGCGAGAAGATGTCCAAATCGCTCGGCAATGTGCTCTCGGTGCCGAATGTGCTGAAAAAGGTTCGGGCCGTTGAACTTCGGTTCTACCTCGGCAGCGCGCACTACCGGTCCATGCTGGAGTATTCGGATAAGGCGCTGTACGACGCCGCGGCCTCCTACCAGCGGATCGAGGCGTTCATACACCGGGTGGCCGAGCGGGCCGGGGAGATCGCGGTCGGCAAGTGGACCGATGCGTTCGCCGAGGCGATCGACGACGATCTGGCGATTCCGCGGGCCCTGGCCGAGGTGCACCGGGTGGTGCACGAGGGCAATAAGGCGCTGGAGTCGGGCGCCATCGATACCGCGGTCGAGCTGGCCGGACAGGTCAGGGCCATGCTGAATATCCTCGGCGTCTGCCCGTTCGACCCGCAGTGGTACACCCCGCAGGACAATTCGGTCGCGCTGGACGCATTGGACGTGCTGGTGCGCGCCGAACTCGAGCGCCGCCAGCAGGCGCGCGCCGATAAGGACTGGCCCAGCGCCGACGCGGTGCGGGACCGGTTGCAGGCCGCCGGAGTCGAAGTGACCGATACCCCACAGGGGCCGGAATGGTCCCTGGGCGCGGCGCAGCATTCGCCGGGTGCGGTACAGCGTGGAAAGGCGAACTGATGGCAGGCAACTCACAGCGTCGCGGTGCGATCCGTAAGGGCAGCACCAAGAAGGGCGCCGTCGTCGGCTCCGGTGGGCAGCGCAGGCGCGGACTCGAACCGCGCGGCGCGACCCCGCCCGCCGAGGCCAGGACCAAACATCCCGCGGCCAAGCGGGCGGCGGCCAAGGCGAAGGCCGCGACCCAGGGTCGGCCGAGCCAGCGCGGCGGCGGTGGTCGTCCGGCCGGGCGCAAGAGCGACGACGGTCCGGAGATGGTGCTCGGCCGCAATCCGGTTGTCGAATGTCTGCGTGCCGGTGTGCCGGCGACCGCGCTGTACGTCGCGGTCGGCACCGAAAACGACGATCGGCTCACCGAGAGCGTGAAAATGGCTGCCGATGCGGGCATCTCCATTCTGGAGGTGCCGCGCACCGATCTGGATCGGTTGAGCGCCAACGGATTGCATCAGGGTGTGGGATTGCAGGTGCCGCCGTACCGGTATGCCCACCCGGATGATCTGGTTGTGCGGGTACGGGATTCGGCCGAACCCGCCCTGCTGGTCGCGTTGGACAATATCTCCGATCCGCGCAACCTCGGTGCGGTTATCCGCTCGGTGGCCGCCTTCGGTGGCCAGGGCGTGCTGATTCCGCAGCGGCGCAGCGCCAGCGTCACCGCGGTCGCCTGGCGGACCAGCGCCGGTGCCGCGGCCCGGCTTCCGGTCGCCCGCGCGACGAATCTGACTCGCACGCTGAAGGATTGGGCGTCGCAGGGCTTCCAGATCGTCGGCCTCGATGCGGGTGGCGACACCACCCTCGACGATTTCGACGGCAGCATCCCGACTGTGATCGTGGTGGGTTCGGAGGGCAAGGGCCTGTCCCGTCTGGTCCGCGAGACCTGCGATTCCATCCTCAGCATCCCCATGGCCGGTCCGGTCGAATCCCTGAACGCCTCCGTAGCCGCGGGCGTCGTCCTCTCCGAAATCGCCCGTCAGCGCCGTGTCTGAGCACACCGCATACGTCCCTTGATGACGATCGGGCTCGGCAGGGCGTGCGCGGCCCGGCCGTAGCCGCTGCTGCGGTTTGCGAATCGGGGGATCGGGTTGGACGGCAAATCGGCTCGCGCCCCGTAGAATTCGACTCGTGGCCATCCCGAACCAGGCTCCTCAGGAGACGATCGAGCATCCGCATGCGACGGCAGTGCTGGCGCTCGGCGCGGTGAGTCTGTTCTGCTGCGGCGCGCTGGGGCCGGTGGCCTGGGCGCTCGGCAGACGTGCGCTCGACCAGATCGAGCAATCGCACGGTGGCTACGGCGGCCGCGCTCAGGTGCTCGTCGGTTACGTTCTCGGCATCGTCGCCACGCTTTTGATGGTCTGTATGGCGATCATCTTCCTACTGATCCTGATCGGCGGCCGGGCCTAGACGCCAGGGATCAATCCAGGCTGGGACGTTCGGATTCGCCCTTGCTGTCCCAGGCGGGCCATTCCTCGCTGATACTGCCGGTCCAGTTGGGCTGGCGGCGATCTCGGAAGGCCGCCATTGCCTCGCCGCCGTCGATGCTCTTGGTGACGTGGTTGTTCATGTCGGTTTCCAACTGTCCGACCATCCCCGGGCTCATGCCCAAGCCCTCCCATAGCAGCCGTTTCGACAGCGCGACCGGCAGCGGCGCCGCACCGTTCGCGATGTCATGGGCGATGGCCAGCGCCGTCGGCAACACCTCACCCCCGGGCAGGCAGCCATTGGCCAGGCCCATGGCCTTGGCCTCCTCGCCGTCGAAGGTGCGGCCGGTCAGCATGATGTCGGCGGCATTGGCCATACCGGCCAGCCGCGGCAGCGTCCAGTGTGCGTAGCCGTCGGCGACTACGCCGCGGCGCACCTGATTGAGGCCGTATACCGCGTCACGCGCCATGTAGCGCAGGTCGCATTGCAGGGCCAGCGCCAGTCCGATGCCGACCGCATGGCCGTTCACCGCCGCGATCACCGGTTTGCGCACCCGCCACGGCGGTGGATCGATGGTGGCGCTGACATCGCCGACCCGGCTGGACAGATCCGCACCCGCGCAGAAAGCGGGTGCCGTACCGGTGATGACGACCGCGCGGATCGCATCCTCGGCATCGCAGCGCTGCAGCGCCGCACTCAGTTCGGCGGCCATGGCCGGGGTGACGGCATTTTGCTGAGCGGGTCGGTTGAGCGTGAGGACGGCGATGCCCGCGGAGACATCGACGAGCAGTTCCGAACTCATGCCAGGCATGTTAGCCGACCAAGACACCGGTGGGCTCGGCCCGAAGGACGCCGAGCAAGCACCGGTCACCCCCGCGGAGCGAGTCCTACGAGCGACCGTTCGCGGCCCCGCAAGGCCCACCCGTCGCCCGACCACCACCCCTCATCGAATCGCTACGCGATGCTGATTATTCGGGGGCGCGAACACGCAGCGCCGCAGGCGCTGCAGATTCAGCGGAGCACATGGCGGCCGATCGCGTACTTGTGGACCTCGGTCGGGCCATCGTAGAGGCGGAAGGCGCGCATATTGCGGAAGATCATTTCGACCACCGTTTCATCGCTGATGCCGATGCCGCCGAGCACCTGAACACAGCGGTCGGTGACCTTGAACAGTTCTTCGGAGACGAACGCCTTCGCGATCGAGCTCTCATGCCTGGCCTTCTCGCCCTGGTCCATCAGCCAGCAGGCATGCCAGATGGTGAGGCGGCACTGGTGCAGCGCGATCGCGTTATCGGCGAGCATGAACGATACGCCCTCGTGGTCGCCGATCGGCTTGCCGAAGGCGGTCCGAGTCTTGGCGTATTCGACCGCGATGGACTGCGCGCGTTCGGCCGCGCCGAGCCAGCGCATGCAGTGGGTGAGCCGGGCCGGGGCGAGCCGCAGCTGGGCATAGCGCAGCGCTTGGCCGGTCTCCCCGAGCAGCGCCGACTTGGGCAGCATCAGATTCTCGAAGCGCACGACGCCGTGGCCGCCGACGTAGTTGCGATCCATGGTGTTCATGGTGCGTTCGATAATGATGCCGGACTGATCGCCCTCGGTCAGGAACAGTGTCGGGCCCTCGGGCAGATGCGGGTTCGGCGCGACCCGGGCCATGATGATCCAGCTCTTGGCGCCGTCGGCGCCGGTGATGAGCCATTTGCGGCCGTTGATGGTGAAATTCTCGCCGTCGAAGACGGCCTCGGTGGCCAGCTGAT
Organism: Nocardia sp. NPDC004278; assembly: GCF_053602975.1. NCBI lineage: Bacteria > Bacillati > Actinomycetota > Actinomycetes > Mycobacteriales > Nocardiaceae > Nocardia > Nocardia sp. NPDC004278. The sequence continues at coordinate 399,162 of NZ_JBSGEQ010000004.1, read as the reverse complement.
TCGGATCCGAACCCGCGCCGTCCGGTTCGGTCATGGCGAAGACGGTGCGCCGGTGACCGGCGACCGCGGGTGCGAGGTGGCGCTCGACCTGCTCGGGATCGGCGATCTTGGAGAGCAGGAACATATTGCCCTCATCCGGTGCGGCGCAGTTCATTGCGACCGGGCCGAGGGTGGACCAGCCCGCGGCCTCGTAGATCACGGCCTGCTCGATATGGGTGAGACCCCGCCCGCCGAGTGCTTCCGGAGCCTGCACGGTCAGCAACTTCTCCGCGCGCGCCAGCTCGACGAGTTCCTGGCGCAGTTCATCGGTGGGGCCGTGTGAGGTGACGCGCGGGTCGCGCTCGAAGGGGACGATCTTGTCGATGACGAACCGGCGGACCCGGTCGCGTTCGGCGGCGAGTTCGGCGGGAATCGTGAAGTCGATCATTGGTCACCATTCGTTCGACGGGGCGCGTGGGTCGAGCATACGAAATCGGGGGCTACTGACTGACGGCGGCTGCCATCAAACTCCGGCTTGTCGCCGTAAGGGCCTTACTGACCTGCGCTGATAACGGTGTCAGCGGGGGTGGCGGAGGTGTCAGCGCGCTGTCAGCGCCGCAGGCGATCGTTTGGTCATCGAGCACGGGGAGCCGCACCGGCCCTCGGATGAACAACCCGCTGAGGAGAAACCGCCATGATGACCGTCGCTGCCGTCGCCCAGCTGCTGATCGCCCTCGCCTTCGTCAGCATTCCGCTGGTGCGGCACCGGTACGGAGCCGCCGCCAAGGCCGCCGCCGATGCCGAGCTGACCCGTCAGGGTGTGCGGCCCGCCGTCCTCGAGGAGAACGGTATGCGGTTCGACGCGGGCGGCCACGAGACCTGGGCACCCGTCGGTATCGCACTGGTGATGACCACCCTGGCCGTGTTGAACGTCGCGGGCAACGATTGGGGTCGGATGCTGTCCTGGATCTTCCAGGTGCTGGTGCTGCTCGGCAATGGCGTGATCCTGTACAGCAACCTGACCGCGGCCAAGAGCATCCGAGCAGCCTTCGCCCGCAAGGCCGACCCGGAACTGGCCCGCATCGACGTCGAGCGCTTCCTGGACGCCGCCGAAAACGCCTTCCCCCGTTGGGTAATGCCCTACCTGCAGAACCTGCGCCACGTCATCGTGTTCGGCGGTTCGATCATCGTCTTGATCGCCCTGCTCGTCGCCTGATCCCACCCACCGGCCAGGTGCCCGCCGCCGCGCGAGCACCTGGCCTCTGCGCTGCCATCAGTCCGCCGAGTATCCGCACCCGATTTGGCGTGCCGCGCATGAATAGTCCAGAAATTCCATGCGTGGTGCGTAGCTGCGTGCGCTGCACCGGCTTCGATACAGCGAGCGTGGGCAGCCTGGCGGCGATGGGCCGATTGCGGCGTGCCGCACACGTACTGGTGTGCCGTGCGTGGCTTCCCTGGGCTCTGTGCACGGAACCGGGTTCGGGGCTGCAAGCGGGCGCAGACGGCCTGGTGGTGGCGGGCTGATCTGGGAGCGGCCGCGAACTGGCGTGTCGCGCGTGGCTTTCCCGGTGACTCTGCACGCGGCGCGTAACTGCGCGCGCGGCTGCTCTGTCCGGTGAGCGGGAGGTCAGGGGTGGGGCTGCCTGGCCGGTGACCCGATCTGGGAGTGGTCTGCGCGTGTAGGGGCCTGCTGTTGCGTGGGTTCCCCCGGAGGCTCTGTGCCCAGCGGGCAATTCGCGTACAGCAACGGCTTCGGGGCCGGGGAGCGGGGCAGCGGGAGCGGGCGGCCTGGCGTCGACGGCCGGGGTGCAGTCCGCGCATGCACTGGGGGTGTCGTGCGCGGCTTTCCCGGTGGCTCCGGGCGCGGCACCGGGTCGGTGAGCGGGAGGTCAGTGGGGTGCGGGCGGCCTGGCGTCGACGGCCGGGGTGCGGTCCGGCATGGACTGGGGTGTCGTGCGTGGCTTTTCCCGGTGGCTCCGGGCGCGGCACCGGGTCGGTGAGCGGGAGGTCAGTGGGTGCGGGCGGCCTGGCGTCGACGGCCGGGGTGCGGTCCGGCATGGACTGGGGTGTCGTGCGTGGCTTTTCCCGGTGGCTCCGGGCGCGGCACCGGGTCGGTGAGCGGGAGGTCAGTGGGTGCGGGCGGCCTGGCGGCGGCGGGGGCCGAGGATTCGGCAGATCAGGTAGATCAGGAAGGAGATGGTGGTGACGAAGGTGGAGACGGGGACGCCGGGGGCCAGGGATAGCAGGATGCCACCTACTGCGGCGGTTTCGGCGAAGACGACCGCGAGCACGGTGGTCCGCACCGGATTCGCGGTCAGCTGTGCCGCTGCGGCGGCGGGGGTGATGAGCAGCGCGAGGACCAGCAAGGCCCCGACGATCTGCACGCCGAAGGCCGCGGTGATGCCGAGCATGACCGCGAACACCACCGAAAGCGCCCGCACCGGAACCCCGCGTGCGACTGCCACTTCGGGATCCGAGCTCGCGAACAGCAGCGGCCGGTAGACCACCGCGAGCACGGCGAGCACCAGTACGGTGCAGGTCACCAGCAGGGCGAGTCCGCTGTAGCCGACGCTCACCACCTGACCGGTGAGCAGCGAGAATTTCGAACCGGCGCGTTCGGGGCCGAGCCACAGGAACAGCACCGAGAGTCCGAGTCCGAACGACAGCACCACCGCGATCACCGAATCACGTTCTCTGGCTTTGCTTCCGAGCAGACCGAACAGCACCGCCGCCACCACCGAGCCGACGATCGCGCCCAGCCCGACTCCGATTCCGGCGAGCAATGCGGCCGCCGCGCCGGTCAGCGATAGCTCGCTGGTGCCGTGCACCGCGAAGGACATCTGCCTGCTGATGATCAATGGACCGATCACCCCGGCCAGCAGTCCGAGCAGCGCGGCCGCGAGCACCGCCTGCTGCACGAAGGAGTAGGAGAGCAGATTCGCGGTAGTGGAGAAGTCGAACATCTTCGAAATGACGTCCGACAGCTTGTCGATCACGAACGAACCCCACTCGTCTTCGGCGGTGTTTCGGAGACCGGCCGCCCATCCGCCACCGGCCGCTCAACGGCGACCAGCGGCGGGTGCGCAACCGGCTGCCCATTGGCAAGCGGCTGTGCGTCGGCGACTGGCTGGGTGTTGGGGACCGGCTGTGCGTCGGCAACGGAGTGCGTGTCGGCGACTCGCTGGGTAACAGCAACCCGTTCGGGATCGGAAAGGGTTGCGCCGTGGCAATGTTGGGCTCCGGCGGCGCCGAGGGCGTCCATGGTGTCGCCGGTGCCGACTACGACCAGTCGGCCGCGTACTCGCAGCACGTCGACCTCGGTTCGGTACAGCTCCGAGAGGACTGCCGAGGTCATCACCTCGTCGGGGGTGCCGATGCGGAACTTTCCGTCGACCAGGTACAGCACTCGATCCACCAGCGGCAGAATCGGATTGATTTCGTGTGTCACGAAAAGCACTGCGGTGTTGTGGGTTCGCCTGCGCCGATCGATCAGCTCGGATACCAGTCGTTGATTCGCCAGGTCCAGGCTGAGCAGCGGTTCATCGCAGAGCAGCACCTTGGGATCGCCGACGAGCGCCTGTGCCACGCGCAGCCGCTGCTGTTCGCCCCCGGACATGGATTCCAGTGGCGCATAGGCGAATTTCTCCGCGCCGACATCGGCGATGGCGGCGCGGACCTTGCGCTTGCGCTCGGCGCGGCGGCGCAGTCCGAGGCCCCAGTTGTGCCCGTCGACACCGAGCCCGACCAGGTCGACCCCGCGCAGCTGGACGCCGGCGTCGATCGTCTTCTGTTGTGGCACGTAGCCGATATCGGGGTTGCCCGCGCGTGCGGGTCCGCCCGCGATATCGGCGCTGCCGGAGCTGAGTGCGAGCTGTCCGAGCAGCACCTTCAGCAGCGAGGTCTTGCCGGATCCGTTCGGCCCGAGAATCGCGATGAATTCACCGGGCGCAACCTCGAGATCCAGTCCCTGCCAGAGCGTGCGTTCGCCGAATGTCAGGCTGGCGGCGTCGAGGTGGACGATGGGGCGGGTATCCGACGGTCGCTGCTCGGTGGTCGGCGCGGCTTCCATGGACGCACCGGTCACCAGGCTTCTCATCGAATCATTGTGCGATGTTGGCCCATCCGTCACCTGGCCACCGCTTCTCATTGAATCGCTGTGCGATGTTGGCCCATCCGTCACCTGGCCACCGCCCCTCATTGAATCGCTACGCGATGCTGTCATGATGCAGTCAGGCCAGCGCCGCGGCCAGTGCCTGGGCGTTCTTGGTCTGCCACTGAATGTAATCCATACCGGCAGGGAGGGTTTCGGTCACCTCGACGATAGGTAGACCGTTCGATTGCGCGAGTGCGCGTAGATCCTTGGTGATCTTGTCCTCGGTCTGGATGTTGTAGACCAGCGCGCGGACCTTCTTGCCGGTCAGCAGATCCCGCGTGGCGGCGACCGCGGCGGGGGCCGGATCGGTCTCCTGCTCGATCGCTTCCTGGAACTCGTGCGGGGTCAGATCCTCGGTTCCGGCGGCGACCAGCAGGTAGTGCGCCAGCGGTTCGGTCTGCAGCACCGGGGTTTTCGGGTGCTCGCTGGCGATCTTGCTGGAGATCGCGCTGATCGTGCTCAGTTGGGTCTTGAACGCGGCGGCGCGGTCGGTGTAGGCGGCGGCATGCGCGGAGTCGATTTCGCCGAGGGCGCTCGCGATCCGATCGGCGACCGTGCTCACCGTGCGCGGGTCGTAGAAGACATGCTCGTTCTCATCGCTCTTATCGGCGCGGGAGTCGAACGCGTCGACGGTGCGCTTGCCCCGGATCGCCTTCTCGACGAATTCGTCGTAGCCGCCGCCATTGAAGACGACCAGATCGGCGTCGCTGATCTTGGCCGACTCCACGGCCGAGGTCTCATGCGAATGCGGATCGGCGGCGGGATCGGTGATCAGCGAGGTCACCGAGGCGTCCGGACCCGCGATGGTCGCGGCGATATTGCCCCAGACGCTGGTGGCCGCGACGATATTCGGCTTATCCGAATCCTTCGAGCTTCCGCATGCGGTGAGTGTCAGCGCGGTGGCCACCCCCACGGCGATACCGGCGAATCCGAGGGCAATTCGTGTGCTCACGCGCGGGGTACTCCTGGCAATGCGGCAGATCTGAGCGTGCTCTAGATCATAATGGAAATCGTTACCATTTGAACTGTAGCAGGAGCCCCCGCCCAGCACGAGCCGGTGTTCGCCGCATCACTTCGCGCCGGATATGGGCCGGGCCCGCGAATTGATGGTTCGCGGGCCCGGAACTATGCGACGGTCGCGTCAGACCAGCGCTTCCACCGGCTTGCCCAGCAGCTGTGCACAACGCAGCAGGCCGAGATGGCTGTAGGCCTGCGGATGGTTGCCGAGTGAGCGCTCGGCGACCGGGTCGTACTCCTCGCTGAGCAGACCGGTCGGTCCGGCGACATCGATCAGCTGCGCGAACAGTGCCTCGGCGTCCGAGCGCTTGCCGATCAGCAGATACGCCTCGACCAGCCAGGCCGCGCACAGGTGGAACCCGCCCTCGCCGCCGGGCAGGCCGTCGTCGTGGTGGTACCGGTACACGGTCGAGCCGCTGCGCAGCTCCGCCTCGGTGGCCACCACCGTCGCCGCGAAGCGCGGATCCGACGGTTCGATCAGGCCGCTGAGGCCGATGTGCAGGGTGGCCGCATCCAGATCGGTGCCGTCGTAGGCGGCGGTGTAGGACTGGACCTCGTCGTTCCAGCCCTTGGTCTTCACCTCATCGGCGATGGTCTCGCGCAGCGTGATCCAGGCCGGGTCGATCTGACGCTCGAAGCGCTGCGCCAGCGTGATCGCCCGGTCCACGGTCAGCCAGCCCATCACCTTCGAGTACACGTGGTGCCGCGGGTTGCCGCGGATCTCCCAGATGCCGTGGTCGGGTTCCTGCCAGCGCCGCTGCACCGCGGAGACCATGGCGTGCACCAGTTCCCAGTCGGCATCCGGCAGTGCCTTGGCCGGATCGGTCAGGCCCTTCGCCTCGCGGCCGTGCGCCAGCGATGCGATGAGATCGACGATCGGGCCGAAGACGTCCAGCTGCACCTGCATATTCGCGGCGTTGCCGACGCGGACCGGGCGCGAACCCGCATAACCGGGCAGCTGATCGATCGATGCCTCGGGGGGCAGCGTCTCGCCGTAGAGGGTGTACAGCGGGTGCAGACGTTCCGGACCGGGCAGCGTCTCCAGCACCCGGTGCACCCAGCCGAGGAATTCCTCGGCCTCGGTCAGTGAGCCGAGCGAAACCAGCGCCTGCGCGGTCAGCGAGGCATCGCGCAGCCAGCAATAGCGGTAGTCCCAGTTGCGCACGCCGCCGATATCCTCCGGCAGCGAGGTGGTGGCCGCGGCCAGGATGGAACCCGACGGCGCGTGCACGAGTCCGCGCAGGGTGAGTGCCGAGCGCTTCATCAGATCCGGCTTCAGCGGCGGCAGCTGCAGTTTCGCCGCCCACTTCGACCAGTAGTCCTCGGCATCCTTGCGCCGCTCCGCCTCGCTGCTCATGGCCGGCGCGAGATCCTGTGTGCCGCAGCGCATTTCCAGCACGATCGGGCCGCGTGACGGATCGACGACGGCGCGGGCCGAACTGTACATACCGTCGGACTGGATCTCCCAGTGCACGCCGGGGGAGCGCAGCACCATCGGATCGTTGGTGCCGAGCACGCGTAGGCCGGTCGGCTCGCATTCGATGCTCACCGGCACCTGGCCGAATTCCGGTCGGGGCGCGAAGGTTACGACGGCCCTGGCATCGCCGGTGATCACCCGGGTCAGGTCGGTGCGGTTCGGTGCCACGTCGTGCGGCAGATAGTCGACCACTTGCAGACTGGACCAACGGGTTTCGACGGTCATGGTGCCGTCGATATAGCGCTGGGATAGCGGCAGGCCGGGCCGCTCCGGTTCGATGGTGAAGTGGCCGGCCTGCGGTCCGCCGAGCAGATGGGCGAAGACCGCGGCCGAATCCGGTTCCGGATGGCAGAACCAGGTGACGGTCGCGTCGGGGGTCAGCAGCGCCACCGAGCGCGGACTGGCCAGCATGCTCAGCCGCTCGATGCGCGGCGCGCTGGCACCGGCCAGCCAGGTGCGCCGTTCCTCGAGCAGGAAGGCCAGTGCCCAGGAGACGGCCTCGGTGCTGTCCACCCGGTATTTGGCCAGGCTCTCGCCATCGCCGACCTTGATGCCGACATCGGGGCCGGAAAGCATGCGGAAGGCCTTTTCATCGGTGACGTCATCACCGAAGAACACCGCGGCCGATGCGCCCTCCTGGTGCCGGACGGTATCGAGCGCGACGCCCTTATCCGTCTGGATCACCGCGAGTTCGATAACGGATTTCCCCTCGGTCACCTGTACGCCGACCCAGCAGGATGGACCCAGCCGCACCGCTTTCAGCGCGCGCAATCCGATTTCCGGACTCGCATTGCGCACATGCAGCGCGACACTGGCCGGTTTGATCTCGACGCTGGCACCGGGATTCTCCGCGGCGATCTGTGACAGACTCGTCTGCACTTCAACCAGCAGTTGTTTGGCATCGTTGTCGATGGCGTGTACGAAACCCACATCGAATTCCGAGCCATGACTACCGATCAGTTGTACTTCGACCGGCAGACGCGACAATGCGGCGAGATCCCGCAGTGCGCGGCCGGAGATAACGGCGGCGGTCGTTCCGGTTAGACCGGCGAGCGCTCGTAGCGCGCTCACCGATTCTCGGTGTGGAAAGGCCTTAGCCGGATCGGACACGATGGGTGCGATAGTCCCGTCGTAGTCCGATGCGACCAAAAGCCGTGGCACGCGCGCGACCGTCGACAGTGCACGGCGAAGTTCCAGTGGCAGATCCTGTGCGCTCACGCATCCAACCTAGTGATCGGAGGAGTTTTTTCAGGGGCACGCGTGACAATACTGTGTTGAATTTGCCGCACCGAAGCGCGCCGTCATGCGTGCGCAGTATTGCGTTAACGCAATGGTCGCCCACCTCCCCCGCGCGCCGCCATGCGTACGGCGCGGTGAGCTGTGGATGTGACCGAAATTACGACGCGCGCACCGGCCTCCGATACCGAATTTGCCTGGTATGCGCTGGTAGTCGAGCCGGGTGATTGCTACTTGGCGCCATTTTCGCCGAGCAGCAGATCGACGGTCAGCTCGAGGCGTTCGGTGACGTCGGTCGCCGATGCGCGCCTGGTCAGCCAGGCCACCAGATTGGACAGCCAGACGTCACTGATGACGCGCGCGATCGCCAGCTGACGTTCGGTGGGTTCACCGTCGTTCATGGCGCGGGCGAAGACGCGATCCATCACCTTGCCGACCCGATCGACCTCAGCGGCCGCCGACGCGTCGGCGAACATGAATGCGCGGGTCATCGCCTCGGTGAGCAATGGATCGCGCTGCATCATCCGGGTGATCTGGGTCAGCAACAGGTGCATGCGCTCATTCGGCGTCTGTCCGGCAAGCGGCTTGCGTTTGCCCTCGATCTGCTCGAATTCCCGTGATAGCGCGGAGACCAGCAAATGCACCTTGGACGGGAAATACCGGTAGAGCGTCCCGACGGCGACATCGGCGCGTTCGGCCACCGCACGCATCTGTACGGCGTCGTAACCGCCCTTGGATGCCAGTGCGAGGGTCGCGTCCAGAATTCGCTTACGCCGCTCCCGCTGCGCGGCCGAGCTCAGCTCGTCTTCGCTGAGCGTCGTGACCGTCGCGTTGGCCGACGCTCGCCCTGCCGCATTCGAATCGGCTGGCTGCGATCGGGAGGGACTGGCCATGGATTGAGAGTCCTTTCGCATTCCGGCAACGGGCCTCGGTCGTCTCTTGACTTCCGCCCAGCTAGGATATTAGAACATGTTCTAGGTGTGGGAGTCACGCCGGAAAGGCGGTACGGACTGTGACCATCGCCACCACTGACGAGCATAAAGCCGGTCAGGAGTCGATGCGCGGATGGGCTGGATCGGTGCGTCCAATTGCAACAATGCGGGACGACCCGGCGGACTTCTGGCGCGCCTATTGGCCCGGACTGGCCGACTTCGGGATATTTCGGGTCGCGGTTGCCGAAGCGGACGGCGGCCACGGCGGATCGGTCGCCGACCTCGCGGTATTGGTCGAGCAGGCGGCGCACGACCTGGTCGGCGGGCCGGTGCTGGCCACCGCATTGGCGAATCTGGTCACCGCCGGCGCCCTCGCCGAGGATATGCCGTGCGGTGTCGCGCTCGACTTCGTCGTCGGACCCGTCGCGAGTGTACCGGCCGCATCCGGTGACCTATTGCTCACGGGTGTCTGGGATTCGGTGCTCGGTGCCGCGCCGGGTACCTCGGTGCTGTTGCCGGTGCGCACGCCGGAAGGGTTGCGCTGGTGTGTGATCGGACCCGATGCCGATGGTCTGCGCATCGAGTCGCTCGCACCGGCTGACTCGAGTACGCCACTGGCGCGTGCGCACTGCACCGAGGTGCGGGTGCCGGCGGAGCGGGTGTTCGAGTCGCCGCACGCCGTGGAAGATCTACTCGCGGTGCTGGTTTCGGCCGAACTCGCCGGTGTGGCGGGTTGGTGCCTGGAGACCGCGGTCGAATATGCCAAGGTGCGTGAGCAATTCGGGCGCAAGATCGGGTCTTTCCAAGCGCTCAAACACATTTGCGCCTGGATGCTGTGCCGCACCGAGCTGATCCGCTCCGTCGCGGCAGATGCCGCGGCCGCGGTCGACGAGGGCGGTGCGGAACTGCCGATCGCGGCCGCGATCGCCGCCGCGATTTCCCTGGACGCCGCGGTGGAGACCGCCAAGGACTGCATTCAGGTGCTCGGCGGCATCGGCTTCACCTGGGAGCACGACGCGCACTTCTACCTGCGCCGGGCCACCGCATTGCGGCAGCTGCTCGGCGGGTCGGCGCGGTGGCGGGCCAGGGTCACCGAGCTGACCCGCGGCGGTCAGCGCCGGACCACCGGTGCGGACCGGATCTTCGCCTCCGCCAGGCAGGCGACGGCCCCTGGGGCGGTCGCAGGGCCTGACGGCGGCGTGCCCGAACTGGCCGCCGAGGTCGCCGCAATCGCAGCGCTGCCCGTCGACCAGCAGCGCAATGCGCTGGTCGCGGCCGGACTCGTCATGCCGCACTGGCCGGCACCGTACGGCCGTGGCGCGAATCCCATGACGGGCCTGGTGATTTCGGAGGAACTGCGCCGCGCGGGCGTGGAGTCACCGGATCTGGCGATCGGCGGCTGGGCGATTCCGACGCTACTGCAGCACGGCACTCAGCAGCAGATCGATCAGTTTGCCTTCCCGACGCTGCGCGGTGAGGTGATCTGGTGTCAGCTGTTCAGCGAGCCGGAGGCCGGTTCGGATCTGGCAGCGCTGCGGACCACCGCCAAGAAGGTCGACGGCGGCTGGGTGCTGCGCGGACAGAAGGTGTGGACGTCGCTGGGCGACCGGGCGAACTGGGCGATCTGCCTGGCTCGCACCGATCCCGACGCACCCAAGCATCGCGGTATCAGCTATTTCCTGGTCGATATGCGCAGCGCGGGGCTCGAGGTGCGCCCGCTGGTGCAGATCACCGGTGAGGCACGGTTCAGCGAGGTCTTCCTCGATGACGTCTTCGTGCCGGAGGACTGTGTGGTCGGCGCGCTGAACAACGGCTGGAAGATCGCCCGCTCCACCCTGTCGACCGAACGCGTCGCCATGGGTGGCAATGGGATCGGGCCGGTGCTCGAGGAACTCATCGCCAAACTGCCCGCCACCGGGGCAGGCGCCGAGCTTTTGAACGATCGGCTCGGCGGTTTCGTCGCCGATGCCATCGCTGGACTGCTGCTGGAACAGCGCGCCGCGGTGCGGATACTGGCGGGCGGTGATCCGGGAGCGCAGAGCAGTGTGCGCAAGCTCGTCGGCGTCCGGCATCGCCAGGCGGTTGCCGAATTCGCGGTGGAGACGGCGGGGGCCATCGGTGCGCAGGACTCCGAGGTACTCAAGGAGTTCCTGCTCACGCGCTGTCTGTCGATTGCGGGTGGTACCGAGCAGATTTTGCTGACCGTTGCCGGTGAGCGAATTCTCGGACTGCCCCGCGACGGGGACGGCTAGTCGACGAGGTCGATTGCCAGAAGATCGCCCCACGTCGAAGCGCGGAGCGATACTGAACTTAATTGGAGTAAGCGTGGACTTCACCCGGGACGAGGGCCAGGACGCCGTGGCCGAAGTTGTAGTGAGTTTGCTGGAGCGTGAACCGGCACGCGATATCGAGCTCTGGCCGAGTCTGATCGAGACCGGCCTGCTCTCGCTGGCGCTGCCGGAGCGGTTCGGCGGTGACGGCATGGGCCTGCCGGAGGTCTCGGTGCTGCTGACCGAACTGGCCACCGATGCGGTGGCGGTGCCCGCCCTGCCGACCCTCGGCTTCGGGCTGCTGCCGCTGCTGCCGGTTCTGCCGGACAGTGTCGCCGAGCGGGTCTATCCGGAGGTCGCCAAGGGTGCGGTGCTCACCGCAGCCCTGAGCGAGCCCGCGAATCCCTTCGTCGTCAAACCCGAGACCACGGCCGTCTCCAATGGCGACACCGTGCGCATTACCGGCCACAAGGTGGCGGTGCCGTATGCGGAGCAGGCGCGCTGGCTGCTGATCCCGACGAATTCTGGTATCGCACTGGTGGATTCGGATGCGGCCGGGTTGAACCTGACGCCGACGCCGGTATCCGGTGGCATCCCCGAATGCACCGTGCGACTCGACCAGGTCGAGATTCCGGCCGAGCAACTGCTGCCGGGCGGCATCGCCGAACTGCACCGCTCGGCCGTCGCTTCGATCGGCGCGACCGCGGACGGGCTGCTCAAAGGTGCGCTCGTACTCACCGCCGAACATCTGCGGACCCGCCACCAGTTCAACCGGCCGCTCGCCGAATTCCAGGCCGTCGCCCAGCAGATCGCCGATGTCTACGTCGTCTCGCGAACCCTGCATGCCGTCGCCGTATCGGCGAACTGGGCACTGGCACAGGGCGATTCGACGCCAGCGCACCAGGAGCGCATCGATGACGACCTCGATGTGCTCGCCTACACCGTGGCCTCGGAACTGCCCGCCGCCATGCAGAAATGCCATCACCTGCACGGTGGTCTCGGGGTCGACGTGACCCATCCGATGCATCGCTACTACTCACAGGCCAAGGACCTCGCCCGCTGGCTCGGCGGCGAATCCCTGCGCCTCGACCGATTGGGGGCCAGATGCTCATCGATCTGACCGCGGAGCAGCGCCGGCTACGCGACGAACTGCGTTCCTATTTCGCCGATCTCGTGACTCCCGAGGAGGAGGCCGAGATGGCGGTCAACCGCCACGGTGACGCCTACCGGGCGGTGGTGCGCCGGATGGGCGCGGATGGTTGGCTCGGCGTCGGCTGGCCGAAGGAATACGGCGGCCAGGGCTTCGGCCCGATGGAACAGCAGATCTTCTTCAATGAGGCGGTGCGCGCGGATGTGCCGCTACCGCTGGTCACCCTGCTGACGGTCGGACCGACGCTGCAGAGCTTCGGCACCGATGCGCAGAAGGCGAAGTTCCTGCCCGGAATCCTTTCCGGCGATATCCATTTCGCGATCGGCTACTCCGAACCGGAGGCCGGCACCGATCTGGCCTCGCTGCGCACGAGTGCGGTGCGTGACGAATCCGGCGACTGGATCGTCAACGGGCAGAAGATCTTCACGACCGGCGCGCACGAGGCCGACTACATCTGGCTGGCCTGCCGCACCGGGTCGGTCGAATCGCGGCACCGCGGCATCACGATCCTGATCGTGGACACCACCGATCCCGGCTACTCGTGGACGCCGATCATTACCTGCGATGGGGCGCACCACACCAACGCGACCTACTTCGACAATGTGCGGGTTCCCGCCGATATGCTCGTCGGCGAGGAGAACCGCGGCTGGCGGCTGATCACCACCCAGCTCAACCACGAGCGGGTGAGCCTGGGGCCGTCCGGCAAGATCGAACAGCTCTACGACCGCGTGCGCGAGTGGGCGCAGCCGCGCGGCGTGCTGGCCCAAAATGACGTACGCCGTTCACTCGGGCGCATCCACGCCATGGTCCGGCTGAACGAATTGCTGAATTGGCAGGTGGCGGCGACCGTCGACGGCGATCAGGCCTCCGTGATCGCCGATGCCTCGGCCACCAAGGTGTACTCGACCGAATCGCTGCAGGAGGCGGGTCGGCTCGCCGAGGAGATCGTCGGGCACTACGGGGATCCGGCCGATCCGGCCACCGCCGAATTGCTGACCTGGCTGGACCGCAGGACCAAGCAGAACCTGGTGGTTACCTTCGGCGGCGGCGTCAATGAGGTGATGCGCGAACTGGTCGCCTCGTCCGGTCTGAAACTGCCTCGGGTACCACGATGAATCCCGCGAGATGGACTACAGCAAGGAGCCGCGCGTGCCGGAAACTCTGACTCCGGAAGCGATTACCGCCGCCGCAGAGAAGATCATCGCGGCGGGGGATTGCGCGCCACGCCTCGGGCGTGACCGGGTGAACCAGCCGATGATCAACAACTGGGTGGAGGCGCTCGGGGACAACAACCCGATCTACGTCGACGAAGCGGCCGCCCGCGCCGCCGGATTTCCCGGCACCGTGGCGCCGCCCGCCATGATCCAGGTCTGGACCATGCTCGGGCTCAACGGTTCCCGTGCCGCGGACGATCCCACGAACCAGGTCATCGAGCTGCTGGATAGCGCGGGCTTCACCTCGGTGGTCGCGACCGACTGCCAGCAGACCTACCACCGGTACCTGAATGTCGGTGAGCAAGTATCGGTTACCAGCAGGCTGTGCGATATCCGCGGCCCGAAGCGGACCGCGCTCGGCGAAGGGTGGTTCGTCACCTTCGAGATCAGTTGGCGGGTCGGCGACGAGGTCGTCGCCGAAATGCTGTGGCGGCTGCTGAAATTCGCGCCGGGGACCGGTACCGCCGCGAAGGCGCCCGTGGGCGACCGGGTCAAGCCGCTGGTCTCCTGGGATACCGAATTCTTCTGGGAGGGTACGAAAGCCGGTGAGCTGCGGATCCAGCGGCTGCCGGACGGGACGCTGCGGCATCCGCCGATCCCGGCGCTGTGGCAGGACAAATCCGAGCAGACCGACTACGTCGTCGCCTCGGGGCGCGGAGAAGTCTTCAGCTACGTCGTGCATCACGCGCCGAAAGTGCCAGGGCGGCAACTACCGTTCGTCGTCGCGCTTGTCGAATTGGAGGAGGGCGTGCGCATGCTCGGTGAACTGCGGGGCATCGACCCGGCGGATGTGAAGATCGGCCTGCCGGTGCAGGTGGAGTTCGAAAAGCTCGACGACGAGGCCGTGCTGCCGGTCTGGCGGGTGATCGCATGACCTACGTCGAACCCGCCGCCGTGCAGGTCGGGACCGCACTGCCCGAGCTGGTGATTCACGCCGATCCCACCTTCGTGATCAGTACGGCATTGGCCACCAGGGACTTTCAAGATGTACACCACGACAGGGACAAGGCCGTCGCCCGCGGTTCCAAGGACATCTTCGTCAATATCCTCACCGATACCGGGCTGGTGCAGCGCTTCGTGACCGACTGGGCCGGACCGCGCGCCATCGTCAAATCGGTCGCGCTGCGCTTGGGGGTGCCGCTGTATGCCGGTGACACCCTGACGCTCTCGGGCACCGTCGCCGCCATCGAGGGCGATGACATCCACATCGATGTCGTCGGACGCGACAGCCTCGGTGACCACATCACGGCGAAAGCCGTTATCGCCCTGCGGAGGCCATGATGACCGCTGACAACACCACCGGGATCTCCGGCCGTGCCGCCATCGTCGGCATCGGCGCCACCGACTTCTCCAAGGACTCCGGCCGCAGCGAATTGCGCTTGGCCGCCGAGGCGGTCACCGCGGCGCTGGCCGATGCGGGTCTGACACCCGCCGATGTCGACGGCCTGACCACCTTCACCATGGATACCAACACCCAGGCAGCGGTCGCGCGTGCCGTTGGCATCCCACAGCTGAAGTTCTTCAGCCACATCGGCTATGGCGGCGGCGCGGCCTGTGCCACCATCCAGCAGGCCGCCATGGCGGTCGCCACCGGTGTCGCCGATGTGGTCGTCGCCTACCGTGCCTTCAATGAGCGGTCGGTATCGCGCTTCGGCCAGTTCTCCACCGCGCTGGCCACCGCGCCGACCTCCTCGGGTATCGATGCGGGCTGGTCCTATCCACAGGGCCTCGGAACTCCGGCGGCCCAGGTGGCGATGGTCGCCAGGCGCTATATGCACGTCTACGGTGCGACCAGCGCGGACTTCGGCCGGGTCGCCGTCGCCGATCGCAGACACGCCGCGGTCAATCCGGCCGCCTTCTTCTACGGCAAGCCGATCACCCTCGACGAGCACCAGAATTCCCGCTGGATTGCCGAACCGCTGCATTTGCTCGACTGCTGTCAGGAGTCCGACGGCGGCGTCGCGATCGTGGTCACCAGCGTCGAGCGCGCCCGTGATCTCCCGCAGCGCCCGGCCGTGATCACCGCCGCCGCACAGGGTTCCGGTGCCGACCAGTACGTGATGACGAGCTACTACCGCGACGCCCTCACCGGCCTGCCGGAAATGGGTCTGGTCGGCGACCAGCTCTGGGCCCAGAGCGGTTTGCGACCGGAGGATATGCAGGCCGCCATCCTCTACGACCACTTCACCCCGTTCGTGCTCATGCAATTGGAGGAGCTCGGCTTCTGCGGACGTGGTGAGGCAAAGGATTTCATTGCCGACGGTGCCATCGAAATCGGCGGGCGGCTGCCGTTGAACACCCATGGCGGACAGCTCGGCGAGGCGTATATCCACGGGATGAACGGGATCGCCGAGGCCGTTCGCCAGATTCGCGGTACTTCGGTCAATCCCGTTGCGGGCCTGGAGAACATCCTGGTCACTGCCGGTACCGGCGTGCCGACCTCGGGGTTGGTGCTCAGCGCCAACTGAGTCCGATCGGGCGCCGACCGGGTTTAATCGGGTATACCGGTGGATCGGTAGGTTGCAGCGTCACCGGGAGGAGTCTCATGACCGATCGACACCTTGTCGACGTGCATATTCTGCTCGTTCGTGGCCGGGAGGTGCTGCTCAGCAGGCGGCGCAGTGCCGACGAGTTCGATGGGCTGTGGCATCTGCCCGCCGGAAAGCTGGAAGCGGGGGAGTCGGCCACCGCCGGTGCGGTGCGGGAGGCATATGAGGAGGTCGGGGTCGTTATCGACCCGGCGGATCTGCGGCATGTGCATACCGCTCATGTGGTCGGCTCCGGCCGCGAGGCGCGGCTCGGGGTGTTCTTCGAGGCGCTGCGCTGGCGCGGCGAGCCGGTCAACCGGGAGCCGGATAAAAGCTATGGGCTGCAATGGTTTCCGTTGGACGCGCTGCCCGATGACTCGATCATCGGGTATCCCGCCGCGGGGCTGCGTGGCTACCTCAGCGGGGTTACCTACAGTGAGCGCGGCTGGTCGCGACGCTAGCCGTCGAGGTGACGGGCCAGCAGCCCGGTGAGTTGATCGACACTGTCGGCGGTGCCTGCGGGGAGGTGGGCGCGAGCGCCCGCGAAGCGATCGAAGACGGCGCCCTCGATGACCGCGATGAAGTCGGCGGCGGCACTGCTGGGATCGGGGAAGTGCAAGGCGCGGAACAGGTCTCGGGCTCGAACGGTCGAGAACAGGCTGTGCGCGAGTCGATCGTGCAGTTCCGGATCGGCGAGTAGGTCGATGATGAGCGCGTGCCGGACGATCAGGTGATTGCGTCGTTCGACGAGCAGTCGATCGAGCCACATCGCGATGGCGCGGGCGACGTCGGTCGCGTTGGCGGCTTCGGATGATTCGAGCTCGGCGGCGGTGAACTCGTCGCGGGAGCGGGTGGTGATCCGGTCCGCAATCGCCTCGATGAGTGCCCGCTTGGTGCGGAAGTAATAGGAGGTCGATCCGGCGGGCAATTCCAGCGCGGTATCGAGGGCGCGGTGGGTGAGCGCTCGAATGCCCTGGGTGGCAATGAGGTCGATGGCGGCATCGACGATCAGTGTGTGCCGGTCGGTTGTGGACATCATCACCTTCTGTGGCGTCCTTCTGCGTCTGTCCTCTACAACTGTAGAGGATCAGGAGGATGCCGTGCAGCACAACATCACATTGGATGCCGATCAGCTCCGAGCGCGGGCGCGGCTGCTGGAACTGCTCGACCGGCGCGGCCATCCGCTGGAGCGGCATCGCGGCGCCTACCTGCACGGCCGACCAGGCCGCGGCAAAACCATGCTGATGGACGATTTCTTCGCGAGCGTGTCATCGAATCGCAAGCGCCGCTTCCACTTCCACAACTTCTTCGCCGAATTGCACACCGCGGCACATGAGTCGGGCGCCATCGACAAGGCCATCGACACCCTGCTGGGCAATGCCGAACTGGTCTGCTTCGACGAATTCCATGTGCACGATATCGGCGATGCGATGCTCATCGCCCGCATGCTCGACGCACTCTTCGCCCGCCACATCGTGCTGGTGGTGACCTCGAACTATCCGCCGGAGCAGCTGCTGCCCAATCCGCTGTTCCACGATCGCTTCCTGCCGACCATCGCGCGCATCGTCGCGCACCTGGACGTCGTCTCGGTCGATGGTCCACTCGACTACCGCAGGCGCGGCGGTGCGGATACCGCCTTCGCGGGCGGGCGCTACCTCGTGTGCGACGCGGATAGCCCGGCAGCTCCTGTTGTCCGGGAGGCGGCCTCCGGCGTCGATATTCCGGTCGGCACCCGCATGGTCCGCGCCCGCGCCGTCGATGATGCCGCGCTCGTCATCGACTTCACGGCCCTGTGCGGCACCGCGACCGCCGCCGCGGACTACGTCGAGTTGGCGCGCCGCTTCCAACGGTGGACCCTGCGCGACGTGCCACCCCTGCGCGAGGTCCCACCGGACTGGGCGATGCGTTTCGTCAACCTGATCGACGTGCTCTACGACGCGGATCGCGAACTCACCCTCGCGGCCCGGGCGCCGCTATCGGACCTGGTGGCCGACGTCTCTGGCGTTCCCGATATCGCGCGGATCGAAAGCCGTCTCGGCGAACTCCATCAGCCCGAATCCGTCGCGATCGGCTAGCACCGTACACGATCGAAGTGGCGCTATCGTCGATTAAGAGGAGGCGATCGGAAGTATTCGATTCCATCTCGAGCCGACCACTCGGCATGTAACTATGTGCCTGTTCAGAGCTGTACTCAGATGTGGTGGTAGCAGGTGGTTAGGGCGGGAGCGCCGATAACGCGCGTGATCGTGCTGATCACGCTGCTGGCGTGTGCCGCGATCGCGCTGCGCGGCCACATTCCCGGGGCGCATGCCTCCGGTGACCACCGCACGGTGCCATCGGCCATCTCGGTGGTGCTGATGCCGGTGCTGCTCACCGTATCGGTGGTGATCCTGATCGCCGGAGTGATCGCCAGTCAGCACCGGCTGCCGCTGGCCATACCGGAGGTGGATCGCGATTCCGAGCGCGGACACGGACGTCTGGGTCGGGTCGGCCTGCTGATCCTGGCCGCCCTGGCGGTGGTTTCCCTGATCGTCGCGGCCGCATCGGCAGTCTTCTTCGTCGGTTTCGGGCGCGAGGGCGAGCCGGTGCCGTCCTCGGTGCCGCGAGACGGGTCGGGCCGCACCACCGAGGAGGTCATCACCACCGCGCCGACCCCAGATGCCGCGCCGACCCCCCATCTCGGCGGCACGGCGATGCTGGTGGCCACCATTGCCGCGATCGCGCTGGTCGGTGCCGCACTGGCCGGGGTGATCGCGGTCGCGATGGCGGGTCAGCGCAAGGCGCGTCCCGCTGCGCCACCGCTGCCCCCTACCGCGCCTACGGTTGCGGGTTCGCTGGCCCGAGCGGCCGAGATGGGCCTGGCCGCGATGAACGCGCCCGGCCAGGATCCGCGTGAGGCCATTATCGCCTGCTATGTCGCGATGGAACGCGGCCTGTCCTTCGATCGCGCGGCCGCGCCACTGGCCTCCGATACCCCCATGGAAGTGCTGGCCCGCGCCTTCGAACGCGGCGCACTACACGACGCATCCGCCAGGGAACTGGTCGCGCTGTTCGAGGAGGCCAGATTCAGTCCGCATTCGATGCTGGAGTGGCAGCGGATGCGGGCCGAACAGCTGCTGCGCATCGTTTTGGCGGATCTGCAGGGGGAGATGGTATGAATCGCGCGATCGTATTCGGTGCGCTGATCATCATCGTGCTGATCGAGTTGATCACGCTCGGCCGGGCGCGGGGCGCATTGCTGATCGCCGCCGGAATCCCGGTGGCGCTGGTCATGATTGCGCTGATCTGGTCGCTGTGGAGCAGGTCCGGCCCGAGGGCCGATGCGGAGCAGGACTACATCGAGAACGGCCCAGCGGAGATGCTGCGGCACTGGCATGCCAGGGCGGAAATGCTCGCCGACCGCGCGGACGGCACCAGAGCCGACTGGGATCGGCACCTGCGTCCGCTGCTGGCCAAGGAGTTCGAGTTGTCCACCGGACTGCGGGTCGCCAAGAACCGCAAGGCGACCGAGGCCGCCGGGATACTGCAGTTCGGCCCGGAATTATGGCTCTGGGTGGATCCGGCCAATTCGGCGCTGCGGGATCAGACGACGCCCGCACCCGGGCGGGCGGCACTGGACGAAATCCTGCGCCGTCTGCAGAGAATGTAAGTGCCCCGGGAGCGGTCGGGCCCGGAGGAGGCGGGGTCCCGATCATGCGCAATTGAATACGGCCGACAGAGAATGGGTTGAGGCAAGTGCGAGTAGACAAATGACGATGCCGATGGACGCGACCATCCAGCGCAGCGAGGCGGTACTGCGGGAACTGTCCCGAGTGATCGTCGGCAAGCGGGATGAGTTGCAGCTGATCATGATCGCCGTGCTCTCCGGCGGTCACATCTTGATCGAGGACCTGCCCGGCCTCGGCAAGACGCTCATCGCCAGGTCCTTCGCCGCCGCGCTCGGCCTGGACTTCACCCGCGTGCAGTTCACGCCCGACCTGTTGCCCGCCGACCTGCTCGGCTCCACCATCTACGACATGTCATCGGGCCGTTTCAATTTCCGGCGCGGTCCGGTGTTCACCAATATGCTGCTGGCCGACGAGATCAACCGCACGCCGCCGAAGACGCAGGCCGCGCTGCTGGAGGCAATGGCCGAGGGGCAGGTCAGCATCGATGGCGAGACTTTCCCGCTGCCGCAGCCTTTTGTCGTGCTCGCCACCGATAACCCGATCGAATACGAGGGCACCTATCCGCTGCCCGAAGCGCAGTTGGACCGGTTCGCGATGCAGCTGCGGCTGGGATATCTGTCGGAAGACGACGAACGGCAGATGATCCGCCGCCGCCTCGAGCGCGGTTCGGCGACACCGCAGGTGGTCCAGGTGGTGGATGCGAACGGGCTGATGGAGATGCGGCAGTCGGTCGAGTTCGTCACGGTGCATCCGGATGTGGTCAGCTATGTGGTCGCGCTCGCGAGTGCGACGCGCGGGCATCCGCAGGTCGAGGTGGGCGCGAGCCCACGGGCCGAACTCGATCTGGTGCAGATGTCGCGGGCCCGCGCACTGCTGCTCGGACGCGACTATGTGATTCCGGAAGATGTCAAGGCGCTGGCTGTTCCGGCGATGGCGCACCGGATCACCCTGCGTCCCGAGATGTGGGTGCGTCGGATCCGCGGCGAGGACGTGATCACCGAATTGCTGCGCCGTCTGCCGGTTCCGCGCGCATCGGTGACCTGATGCGGGGCAGGACATGACCCAGCCAGGTGTTTCCCAGCCGGATGCGACGGAGTCGGGCGGGATGCAGCCGGGAGCGCCGCAGTCCGGCGGGATCGAACCGGACGCCGTTATCCAGGGGATCGCGGCGGCCCGGGCCTATGACGCGCGACGGCCGGGCCGCGACGAGCCGATGGCGGGCGGTGCGCGGCACAGGGATATCAGCACATCGGTCGAGGCCGAATTGCGCTGGCGCCCGGCCCCATTGGTGTTCATGCTGGCGGTGGCCGCGGCCGTCGCGCTGGTGCTCGCGCTGGTACTCGGCCGCTGGCAGCTGGTCGTATTCGCGGCCCCGCTGCTCGGTGTGCTCGCCACCGCGCCATGGCAGCAGTCGACGACCCGGATCCTTGTCGACGGCGGCGGCACGCTGCGCTGCTTCGAGTCCGAGGAGATCGTGACGACGATCGTCGCCTTCGTCGAATCGGGCCATGCACTGCTGCGGCTGACTCCGGAGAAGTCCGCGGGCCTCGCAATCGAAACCGAGGAGGCGATCGATTCCGGGACGGCACCCGCCGGGCTGCGGCTGGCCCTGACGGCGGACCGCTGGGGTCGCTATCCGCTATCGGTCCGGGTCTCCGCGCTCAGTCCGGCGGGTCTGTCGGTCGCGACCGCGGTGCTGCCGGCAGGTCAGCTCTTCGTCTATCCGATCACCGACCCGCAGCGAATGAAGTTGCCGCGCACCGAACTTCCCGAACGGCTCGGCACGCACCTCACCCGCAAGCACGGTCCGGGCGTCGAGTACGCCGATATCCGCGCCTACGCGCCTGGTGATCAGCTGCGAATCGTGAACTGGCCGGTCAGCGCCCGGCGCGGGCGGCTATACGTCACCGAGCGGCTCACCAACCGATCCGCGGATGTGGTTGTGCTCGTCGACACTTCGCAGCAGGCGCCGGGTCCGGCCACCGACTCCCTGGAACTGTCGGTGCGCGGTGCGGCGCAGGTGGTGCAGTCGACGCTGCAGGCGGGGGATCGCACCGCGGTGGTCTGCCTCGGCCAGTCCCCCCGCTGGCTGCGCCCCGATATCGGGCGGCGGCAGTTCTATCGGATCGTGGACACCGTCCTCGATGTCGGCGATGAGCACATCCCGACCACCGGCACCCTCGCCCCACACGCCGCCGTCCCACTCGGCGCCATCGTCGTCGCCTTCTCCACCCTGCTCGACACCCAATTCGCCCTCGCCCTCATCGACCTGCGCAAGCGCGGCCATGTGGTCGTGGTCGTAGACGTACTGCGCGGCACCCCCTTCCAGGAAGAGCTCGACCCAACCCTCGCCAGAATGTGGAATCTGGAGCGCGCCTCGATGTATCGAGATATGGGCACCGTCGGCGTGGACATCGTCGCCTGGACCGAAGACGCCCGCCTGGACCAGGTAATGCGACTGATCCCCGAGCACCGCCGAACAGTACGGGTACGCCGATGATCCGATTCCTAGCAATCCTCTCCGGCGCCCTACTGGTCACCTCGATAACCCTGATGACCCCCTGGGCAGGCCTCCCCGCAGTCCTGCTCGTAGCAGCAGGCTGGTGGTTCCGCCTCCCCGCCGTCGCCGCAGTCCTCCTGGCAATCGGCGTACTAGCCGCCGCCGAGACCGGCGTACTAGCCGCCGCAGCAACAGGATTGGTGGCAACGGCCTACCTCCTCAACACCGCCACCGTCTCCGCCCCCGCGGGCGTAGTCCCAACCACCGTCCCCTCGGTAATCGGCGCAGTAGCCTTCGCAACCGTCGCCGTATGTGCGGCACTGCTCCCCCTACGCCTGGCCTGGGTCCCGATCGCCGCACCGATCCTGGTAGTCCTCCTGTACGCCTTGATAGTCCAAGGCCTAACCACCAAACGCCGCCGCACCAACAACACCCCCACCTAAACCATCCCTCGAGAATGCACTGATGCAGGCCCCACTCGCTGTTTACCTGCACCAGCGCATGGTGATCATCCGTCCAGCCGGGGCGGGACGAAATGTGACAGCTGGTGGCCTGCTTCGGCATGGAAGGTCTTGCAACGCAACCACAGCCAGTCTTCACGCCAGAAGCTGCGGGCCTGCCTAGGCAAGCTGCGGAAGACAAAGCCGGGTGCGTCACCCGTCGCGCCCAGCACGGCCCCAGCAAAACCCCTGTACGGCGGCCATTCCCGGACAGCAGCCCCCGAGAAGTCGGTGCAGTACCACAGGACCCACCGCAGCCCACTCCCACATCCGCCGAGAATGCACTGATGCAGGCCCCACTCGCTGTTTACCTGCACCAGCGCATGGTGATCAAACGTCCAGGTGCTGAAGGGGCGGGCGAGGGCGAAATGTCACCGCTGATTGTCTGCTTCGATATGGAAGGTCGTGTAACGCAACCACAGCCAGTCTTCACGCCAGAAGCTGCGGGCCTGCCTACGCAAGCTGCGGAAGACAAAGCCGGGTACGTCACCCGTCGCGCCCAGCACGGCCCCAGCAAAACCCCTGTACAGCACCCATTCCGGGACAGCGTCCCCCGAGAAGTCCGTGCAGGACCACAGGACCCACCGCAGCCCACCCCCACATCCGCCGAGAATGCACTGATGCAGGCCTCACTCGGCGTTTGCCTGCATCAGCGCATGGTGATCAAACGTCCAGGTCACGCGGCCCCAGTACAGCGCCCATTTCCAGGACGGCTGCCCCGAGAAGTCCGTGCATTACAACGGGACCCACCCCAGCCCACCCCCACATCCGCCGAGAATGCACTGATGCAGGCCCCACTCGCTGTTTACCTGCATCAGCGCATGGTGATCAACTGTCCAGGGAGGCTCAGGTGAAGCGGAGGGTTACGTCGGCGAGGACGGGAGCGTCGTCGCGTTCGACCACTGTTGCGGCAATGGTCAATTCGCTCTCGGTGCGCCAGATTTGGGTGCGGATGGTTTCGCCGGGGTATAGGACGCCGGCGAAGCGGGCGCGGAAGCCGGTGACGCGGCTTGCGTCCGAATCGAGGACTGTGTCGGTGGCGGTTTTGCAGACGATGCCGTAGGTGCAGAGGCCGTGCAGGATGGGGTTGGGGAAGCCTGCGGCTCGGGCGAATTCGGGGTCGGAGTGCAGGGGGTTGCGGTCGCCGCACATGCGGTACAGCAGGGCCTGCTGGGGCAGGGTTGGGGTGGTGACGTCGAAATCCGGGGTGCGGGTGGGGAGTTCGGCTTTCGTGCTCGGGCCGCGTTCACCGCCGAAGCCGCCCTCGCCCTTCGCGAAGATGGATGAGCGGGCGGTCCAGAGAGGTTCGCCATCGGAGCCGGTGACGGTCTGCTCCTGCACGACAACGGCGGCGGAGCCTTTATCCCACAGTTCGGTAATGCGTCCGGTGCTGGTGGCCTTGCCGGAGGCCGGAATCGGGCGATGCACCTCGACCTCCTGGTGGCCGTGCACCACCTTCGCGAGATCGATATCGATGCCAGGGAACTTGACCTTCGGCGGTTCGGTGTCGTGGAAGGTGGCCGCGACAGTGGCGAAGGTCGGCAGCACCTGTGGGGTGCGGTCGTCGAGGTAGCGCAGTTCGGCCGCATCGGTCCAGCGCGTGCCCGCCCCGAGTCCCAGCTGGTACAGCTGCACATCCGACGGCGTCCAGGCGAACTCCCGGCTGGGCAGTTCCGCGCCGAGGGCGATTTTCGGATCGATGGGCATCGAGTTCTCCTTGTGCATGCTTGTGGACAGATTCATCTGCCCGGTGCGGCCGGTCCTGGTCGGATGTGGTCCGGCGAGGTGGCCTGCGGTTCGTCGCTCACGGGGACGGTTGCCTCGAATCGATCCTGCGGCGAGCGCATCCGCGTGGGCAAGGGGGCGTCCGCTCGGTGAGACGCCCCCTCGGTCGCTCACGCCTCGGCGGCAGCCTCGGCCGACGGTCGCTTCTTGCGTTCGGCGATATCCAGCACCGCGAGGTAGCCGAAGGTGATCGCGGGGCCGATGGTGGCGCCCGGGCCGGCGTAGGTGTGGCCCATCACCGGGGTCGCGCTATTGCCGGAGGCATACAGACCCTCGATCACGGTGCCGTCCTCGCGCAGCACCCGGCCGGCGGTATCGGCGACCAGACCGCCCTTCGTACCCAGGTCACCGGGCACGATCTTGGCCGCGTAGTACGGACCCTGCACCAGCCCCGCAAGGCAGGGGTTGGGCTTCACCGTCGGATCGCCGTAGTAGCGGTCGTAATGGCTGTTGCCGCGGCCGAAGTCTTCGTCCTTACCAGTGTCGGCGAACTTGTTGAACCGCTCGACGGTCGCCGCCAGACTGTCCGCGGGCACCCCGATCTTGGTGGCCAACTCCTCGAGGCTATCGGCCTTGACAATGAGGTCGTTTTCCATCCAGCGGGACGGAAACCGCTGACCAGGCTGCAATCCGGCGAAGATGTAGCGGTTCCGGTAGCGCTGGTCGAAAACCAGCCACGCGGGGATATTCGCGCCTGGACCTTCACCCTGCCCATATTCGCCGCCGTACATGGTGTGCACAGCCTCGACGTAAGGAGCGGACTCATTTCCGAATCGCTTGCCATCGGCGTTGACCATGATGGTGCCGGGCAGATTCCGTTCGGCCAGTGCGAACCAGGGCTTACCGCCCTTGAAGATGGTCGGCCCCCACCAGGAATCCTCCATGAAGCCGACCGCGGCGCCCACATCCATGCCCGCATTGATGCCGTCGCCGGTATTGGCGGCCGCACCGGTGGTCCACTCGGTGGTGATGGGCTGGCGCTGGTACTTGGTGCGCATTTCGGCGTTGTGCTCGAAGCCGCCGCTGGCCAGCACTACCCCGTACTTGGCGGTGAACCGCACCGGCTCGCCGTTGTGCTCGGCCTCGACGCCGGTGACCACGCCGTCTTCCACAATGAGCTTGGTCAGCGGAGTGTTCAGCAGCAGTGGCACATTCGCATCCAGGAGCCCCTTGCGCATGGCGGCGATGATGGCCTGCCCCATGCCGAGGATGTGCTTACCGGTCCACTTGGCGAAATAGGTGCGGGCGCCGACTCGCATCGCCCGCATGATGCCCTTCGGGTGGCGGCGGATCAGATTGAGCCGCACGAAATCGGCCTGCATGACGACCACATTCAGCGGAGCCTTGGCGTACGGTGGCTCCAGATTGAACCGCTCCTCGCCGAGGACCTTGGCGTCGAACGGTGCGGGTTCGCACGAGCGTCCAGCGCCGAGGCCGCCCGGAGCCTCCGGGTAGTAGTCGGAGTAGCCGGGCACCCACTTCATCTTCAGCGGCGTGTGGTCGAGGACGAAGTCGAAGGCCTCCGCACCGCGGTCGATGTAGGTGTCGATCCGGTCCTTCGGCACCACGTCACCGATGATGCTGTGCAGGTAGGTGCGCGCATCCTCACGGTCATCGGGACGGCCGGACGCCGCGAGCGCCTTGTTACCGGGGATCCACACACCACCACCCGAGCGCGCGGTCGACCCGCCGTAGTGCGCGGCCTTCTCAATGATCACCGCACTCAGTCCATGGTGGGCTGCGGCGAGGGCGGCGGTCATACCTGCAGCACCACTGCCGACCACCACCACGTCGTAGCTCTGTGGATCATTAACCGGATCAGTCATGTAGAACACGTTATAGAATGGGGGCGCATTTGGTCTATGTTGAGTGGCAGAAGACTTGCTCGGCGTTCCATTCGTCGAGAAAACTTGTTTCAGTTTCTGACCGGAGTGATGTACATGGGCCTCGAATGGGACCTGGCCACCGACGTGGTCGTCGTCGGATTCGGCGCCGCGGGTGCGGCGGCCGCGCTGGAAGCGACGGATGCGGGTGCACAGGTGCTGGTGCTGGAGCGCTTCACCGGCGGCGGCGCATCGGCACTGTCCGGCGGCATCATCTATGCGGGCGGCGGCACATCGGTGCAGCACGAGGCGGGTGTGCGCGATACACCGGAGCAGATGCTGGCCTATCTCGAGCGTGAAGTCGGCACCGCCGTCCGGCCCGAGACGCTGCGGCGATTCGTCGCCGAGAGCCCCGCGATGATCGAATGGCTGAAGGGGCACGGGGTGCCGTTCGAGGCATCGCTGTGTCCGTACAAGACGTCGTACCCCAATGACAGCTACTACCTCTACTACTCGGGCAGTGAGGTCTCCGGTTACGGGCGCGAGGTCGCGGTGCCCGCCCAGCGTGGACACCGCGTCAAGGGCAAGGGCACCTCGGGTAAGAAGCTCACCGGTCCACTGGCCGCCTCGGCCGCGCGGCGCGGGGTTCGGGTGGAAACCCTCACGCAGGCAACCCGATTGATCGTCGATGACAACGGCACGGTGATCGGCGTCGAATGCGAGACCCTGCGCGATGCCCCGGGAGCGGTCCGGGACCGCTACGCCCGGATGGCGAAAATCGCGGCCAAGCCCGGCATCTACTACCCGCCGCTGCGCAAGGCGCTGGAGCGGCGGCTGGCGAAGCTGGATCGCCGCTACCGCACCACGATTCGGATCCAGGCCCGCCGCGGTGTGGTGCTCAGCGCGGGCGGGTTCATCGCGAATCGGGACATGCTGCGGGAATACGGGCCGCGCTACCGCGGGGGACTCGCACTCGGCACGACCGGTGATGACGGCAGCGGGATCCGGATGGCCCGACAGATCGGTGCCGCGACGGATCGGATGGGGAATATCTCGGCGTGGCGGTTCATCCTGCCGCCCAGCGCTTTTACCGGTTCGGTACTGGTCGACGCGGGCGGCCGCCGGGTCATCGATGAGACCCGCTACGGTGCCGCGGTCGGCCACGCGTTGATCACCGAACACGACGGCAAGGGCTGGCTGCTCGCCGACGACAAGCTCATGCGGACCGCGATCGGGCAGATCCGGACGCAGTCGGCCTGGTTCCAGCGCGGGCAGTTCGAGGCGATGCGGCGGACCGCGGTGCGCGGCGCGACCCTGGACGCCGTCGCGGCGAAGGCCGGTATCAATGCCGGCGGGCTGCGTGCCACCGTCGCCGAGCACAATGCCGCCATCGAGAACGGCGCGCCCGATCCGGTCGGCAAGCCCGCGGAGTTCACCAAAACTGTGGGGGCCGGGCCGTTCTGGTTGTTGGACGTGGGTATCAAGCCGAGCGTCATCAACCCGTGCCCGATGCTCACCCTCGGCGGCGTGGTCGTCGACGAGAGCACCGGAGCCGTGCAATCGAATGCCGGAACCGATATTCCCGGCCTGTTCGCGGCCGGGCGGACCGCGGTCGGTATCTGCTCGGACTCCTACGTCAGCGGATTGTCCCTGGCCGACTGCATTTTCTCCGGTCGGCGTGCGGGCAGGTTCGCGGCAGGTGCCGACGCGCTTTCGCGGGCAGCCGTGCCCGAAGCGACAACAGTGGAAGGAAATTAGCGTGCTGTCCGACGCGGTACGAATCGAATTGGCCGATGAACTCGACGTCGCCGAGCGCGACCGGGTCGGCATCGAACCCCTCATCGCCAGGCATCCCGATATCGATGTCGTGGACGCCTATGAGATCCAGCTGATCAATATCCGGCGCAAACTCGACAATGGCGCGAAGGTGGTCGGGCACAAGGTCGGGCTGTCCTCGCTCGCCATGCAGCAGATGATGGGTGTCGACGAACCCGACTACGGTCATCTGCTCGCGGATATGCAGGTATTCGAGGATGTTCCGGTCGAGACCTCGCGCTATCTGATCCCCCGGGTGGAGGTCGAGGTCGGCTTCATCCTCGGCGCGGATCTGCCCGGTGCCGATTGCACCGAGGCCGATGTGCTCGCCGCGACGGTCGCGTATGCGCCGTCCATCGAGCTGATCGATTCGCGGATCAAGGATTGGCAGATCGGGCTGGCCGACACCATTTCCGATAACGCGTCCTCGGCCGGTTTCGTGCTCGGTGCGGCACGAGTCGCGCCGAAAGACATTGATATCAAGGCCATCGACGCCGTGCTCACCCGCAATGGCGAGGTGATCGCCGAGGGCCGCAGCGATGCCGTGCTCGGCGATCCGGTCATCGCGGTGGCCTGGCTGGCCCGCAAGGTGGCCAGCTTCGGGGTGCGGCTCAAGGCGGGCGACATCGTGCTGCCCGGCTCCTGCACCCGCGCCATCGACGCCCGTGCGGGTGATTCGTTCCATGCCGAGTTCGCCGGACTCGGTTCTGTCCGTTTGCAATTCAAATAGGAGGCTGGCCGTGTCCGAAACGGGGACCGTCACCGCCGCGATCGTCGGATCCGGCAATATCAGCACCGATCTGCTGTACAAACTGCTGCGCTCCACCACGGTGGAACCGAAGTGGATGATCGGAATCGACCCGGAGAGCGAGGGTTTGAAGCGCGCCCGCGGGCTCGGGCTGGAGACCTCGCACGAGGGCGTTGACTGGTTGCTCGCGCAGTCGGAGCTGCCCGATCTCGTCTTCGAGGCGACCTCGGCGTATGTGCATCGCGCCGCGGCACCCAAATATGCCGAGGCCGGGATCCGCGCGGTCGACCTCACCCCCGCCGCCGTCGGGCCCGCGGTCGTGCCACCGGTGAACCTGGTCGGTGCGAATCTCGATGCGCCGAACGTCAATATGATCACCTGCGGTGGTCAGGCCACCATTCCGATCGTCGCGGCGGTATCGCGCGTGGTGCCGGTGCCCTACGCCGAGATCGTGGCCTCGGTATCGTCGGTCTCCGCCGGACCGGGCACCCGCGCCAATATCGATGAGTTCACCAAGACCACCTCGCGTGGTGTGGAGACGATCGGCGGCGCGCAGCGTGGCAAGGCGATCATCATTCTGAACCCGGCCGAACCGCCGATGATCATGCGCGACACCATCTTCTGCGCGATCCCGGAAGATGCCGATACCGATGCGATCGCCGATTCCATCCATCGGATGGTCGAGGACATCCAGAAGTACGTGCCCGGCTACCGGCTGCTGAACGAGCCGCAGTTCGACCCGCCGTCGGTGGTTTCCGGTGGTATGGCGAAGGTTTCGGTCTTCGTCGAGGTCGAGGGCGCCGGTGACTTCCTGCCGCCGTACGCGGGCAACCTCGACATCATGACCGCCGCCGCCACCCAGGTCGGCGAGGTCATGGCACAGCAGATTCTGTCGGCCCGGGTGTAAAGGAGCCTTCGATATGGTCTATTCAGCAGAACTCGACATCCGCGTCACCGATACCTCGCTGCGTGACGGCTCGCACCACAAGCGCCACCAGTTCACCGCCGACGATGTGCGCAATATCGTCACCGCGCTGGACGGCGCCGGTGTGCCGGTCATCGAGGTGACCCACGGCGACGGCCTCGGCGGCTCATCGTTCAACTACGGCTTCTCGCACACTCCCGAGCAGGAACTGGTCAAGATCGCGGCGGAGACGGCCAAGCAGGCCAAGATCGCGGTGCTCATGCTGCCCGGCGTCGGCGTCAAGGAGGACATCAAGATCTCCCAGGACAACGGTGCCTCGATCTGCCGCATCGCCACGCACTGCACCGAGGCGGATGTGTCGATCCAGCATTTCGGTCTCGCGCGCGAGCTGGGACTGGAAACCGTCGGCTTCCTGATGATGTCGCATACCCAGCCGCCGGAGGCGCTGGCCAAGCAGGCCCGCATCATGGCCGACGCGGGTTGCCAGTGCGTCTACGTGGTGGACTCGGCGGGTGCGCTTGTGCTCGAACAGGTTTCGGACCGGGTCGCCGCGCTGGTCGCCGAACTCGGCGATGATGCCCAGGTCGGTTTCCACGGGCACGAGAACCTGGACCTGGCTGTTGCCAACTCCGTCTACGCCGTTCGCGCGGGTGCGAAGCAAATCGACGGCAGCGCACGGCGATTCGGCGCGGGCGCGGGCAATACCCCGGTTGAGGCATTCGTCGGCGTCTGCGACAAGCTCGGCATCAAGACCGGTATCGACTTCTTCGCGATCGCCGATGCGGCCGAAGACGTGGTCCGCCCGGTCATGCCGCAGGAATGCCTGCTGGACCGCCAGGCACTGATGATGGGCTACGCGGGCGTGTACTCCAGCTTCCTCAAGCACGCCGAACGCCAGGCCGAACGCTACGGCGTCTCCGCCGCCGAGATGCTGGTCCGCGCAGGCAAGCGCAAACTCGTCGGCGGCCAGGAGGACCAGCTGATCGATATCGCCCTCGAACTCCAGCGCGAGGCCACCGTCTCCGCCTGACCCAGACCGCAAGGCCGCGACCGGTCCCCAACTGGTCGCGGCCTTTGCATGGGGTGCCGCATATCCAGTGGGTACCGCGCGCAACTTACGCGCGGTACCCAGTAGATATGCGCGAGCCTCGGTCTGTGCCCGAAATGTTACTGCGCGAGGGTTTTCCGGGGGCGCGGTGTTTGCGCGGGGCGTCCGAGTGCCTTACCGAGGCATGTACTCGTGGGCGGAGCCCACTGGATGCGGTGCAGGGCTCTAGCAGCGGGTGAACTGGTGTGCGTGCGGGCAGGTGCAATTTGGTTGGCGGCGAAGAGGGCCAGTTGATCGAAATCGCTGGGAGCTTCAGCGTGAGGTCTCTGTCTCCAGCTGATCCGAGGACGGCAAGGCCGGGACCGGGTCCTGGCCGCCTTTGCATGGGGCGGGGCAGTGCCTGTACAGGGTGTACTTGTGCGCGGTACCGGCCGGATGGTGCGTCGGTCGCTGGCCGGTGGGTGAACATTGGAATTTTGGGGTCGCGGGTGGTGGGGGAATCGGAGACTATGAGGCGTGATCTGTCCGCATTGCAATGCGAATCTGTTGCGCAAGGAGCGCGGGGGGCGGCGCTGTTCGACTTGTAAGCGGGAGTTTGCGCTGGAGCCGAGGGAAAGTCCGTTCGGACTGCACGATATTCGGATGCGCAAGCTGGCCGAGCGGCTCGGGGACGGGCGGGGCCTGCGGTATACCTTGACGCAGCTCTGGTATGCGGCGGGGCGCAAGAAGGTTCCGGATGTGCTGCAGGTATTCAAGCGGGTGCGCATCGGGGCTTCGGTGGCCATTGTGGTGGTGGCCTTCTTCCTGATGGTCAGTGGCGCGGCACCGGCGGGGGTGGTGATTCCGCTCGGTGCGCTGGTGCTGGCGCTGGCCATTGTCGGTCTGCGGTCCGCGCGGCCCTGGTTCCTGAGCCGGGCCTCGGTCCGAATGCCGGTGTCGTACACCGTCTTCCGTCGGGATGTGATCGGTCGGTGGGCCCCGATCTACAACGGTCCGCCGCCCGGCTCGGTGGACGAATCGCTGGTGAAACCGCCCGCCGTGCAGCGGCCCCGATTCGCCGTGCTGTGCCCGGATGTGAGCGTGCTGGCCTGCCTTGCCGCGAACGAGATATCGCGGACCTGGGATATGGCCCTATCGGATCGCATCGATCGGCTGCCACCGGATGTGCCGGTGATCGTGCTGCACGATGCCAGCCTGGCCGGTGTCGCCCTGGCCGGGCAGGCTCGGGTGGCGCTCGGTACCCGGGTCGTGCCGGTCGGTCTGTGGCCGCGCGCGGTACTGGCCAATGCTTCGGCGCTGCGGCTGCGTGAGCCTCGACCGCCGGAGTCCGATACCGCATTTCTGCGCGGGGAAGCGCTCTCGGCGGCGGAGATCGAATGGCTCACCGAAGGGTGGTGGTCGCCGATCGCCGCGATTGCGCCGGCGAAACTGCTCGCGGTGCTGGAACGGGCGGTCGAGCGGGTCGAGGATGCGGCCGATCCGGAGCGACGGCGCGCCCGCGAGGTAGGTTTCCTCACGTGGCCGGCCGGGTGAAACCGCATATGCTCGATCGGCTGCTGCGCATCGCCGCCGAACGAGCCGCCGCGCCGAGCGGTATCCGATTCACCGAGCGCCAGCTCTATTACGAGGTGTGCCGAATCCTCACACCGGTGCATCGGATCCCACGGCGCTTCGCATTCACGGTCCCCGCACCGCTGAGCTACGCGTCCTTTCGCAGCGCGCTCGACCGCCACGGCGAGCTGCCGGGCCTTTTGACGCTCGCGCCACCGGAGGCCACCCGAGCCGGACGGCACACACCCGAACCGGACCTGTTCGACTACGGCCTACCACGGCTGCTCGTCTGCGAATCGGACGCAATCGCACAAATGCTGCGCGCCAACGGATTACCGATGGAATCCGCATGTCCGGTACTCAGTGCGGCCGAACTCCCGCTCGATCCCGGCATCGCAGGCATGCTCGCAAGTGTGCCGGGCACCATCTATCTGCTGCACGATGCGAGCGCTGCCGGACTCACCTTCCCAGCTCGGCTGAGGGAACTGACCGAAATCCCCGATGGCGTACGAGTCGTCCCCTTGGGCCTACGCCCGCGCCAAGCAGGCACACTGCACCTGTCCCATGTCAGTGGGCCGATGCCGAACAAGCTTGCGGCACAGACAGATTCGATGAAACGTGCACAGTTCCGCCGCAGCCCAGCGCTGAGCGTCGAGGCGGCACAGATGGATCAGTGCCAGCGCGCAGAGCTGGACTGCGATCCTGGGGCGAACACGATAGCGGCGCAGGTGGATTTGTCCGGACGCGCACGGTTGCGCCGTGACCCAGCGCCGGGCGCCGAGGGGGCGCAGGTCGATTCGCGCGAGCGCGAAGAGTTGAACGACCCAGCGCCGAGCACGTTTCTCGAGCACGTGGGTCCGACGCAAAGTACACAATTGCGCCGCGGCCGGGCATCCAGCGCTGAGGCGGCTTCGTGGGAACGCGAAGAGCCCTACGGCGACCCTGCACTGAGCGCGATGGTGGCGCAGCTGGATTCGTGGGAACGCGCATGGCTGCGCCGCGGCCGCTACATCGAGGTCGAGGCAGTGCGCCCGGCCTCGCTGCTGCGCACCGTCCACCGCCTCGTCCGTGAGGTCCGCCCACCCCGATCCACCTTTACTGAGTTACGCCGCGCCCGAAAAGCAGGCTTCCTGACCTGGCCCGCCGCATGAGTTTCCATGCCGCCGTTGGGCAGCAGGGCGTGCTGGCGACCGGTCGATCAAGGGGCGGATATGGCTGTGGCACGGGCGCTGGATCGAGCGCGGCGTCGCCGGTGTGGTGGCGCTGTGCATCGCTTGGTTCGCGGGGTGCGCGTGCCGATTACGCGTGCTACTGGTGTGCGCCGTGCACGGCACGCGGGCTTGCTGATGTGGCTTGCCGCAGGAGGTTCCAGGGCATCACGGGGCACGCGGGTTTGCAGGCTGGTGGATCGGCGGGGTCGTGTAGATGTGGCATGGATGCTTCGTCGAACGGGCTGCCGTCCGTCCGGCTGCGCTGCGGACCGGCTGGTTTGCGGGGTGCGCGTGCCGATAACGCATGTGACCGAACTACGCAGAACTACGGGCTTGTTGGTCTGGCCCGACGCAGAAAGGGGAACGCCGTGTCGGAGCATCGGCAGATCACTTATACCGATGAACTGCTTGCTGATGGGTCCGTGCATCGGCGCTATGCCGATGGGCGTCAGGAGTGGCGGACTCGTGATGCGCAGGGGGTCGTGTCCTGGCGTGATGATCGAGGTGGCTCTGGGACCGATGAGGCGCTCGGTCCGAAGATCGTGAAACGCGTGTACCGCAGTGGATCCGTTGTGTACGGGCGGGAGGCGGGTTTCGGGCGCACGCTGTGGGGTGACGGTGTGCTGACGGTGAATCGGTCCTCATTCGGTGGTCGGCTCGGTGCGACTGTGGCCGCGGGCGCACTGCTGGGCGCGCTGGTTATGCCGCCGATTTCAATGACCGCCGAGGAAGAGGAGGAACTGCGCCGACAGGCGGTTGCGCAGTCGTCCGGTTCCAGTGACGGGGGCGGCGATTACGGCGGCTGGGACGATGACGGCGGGGATGACGGCGGCGATTTCGGCTGAGGGGAACCATGTCTCGTTGGTGTGCTTTCCAGACGCCGGATGACCCGGCCGGTCAGGTGCGGGCGGTCGGCGGTGATCCGGTGTCGGTCATCGGTCGTCATGCGCTGGGGTTGCTCGAGGGTCCCGGCGTCGCGGCGGGGCCTTTCACCGTTGGTGCGTTGACCGCGGTCGGTGAGGTCACGCTGTTCAACGCCGCCCGGCTGCGTGCCCGACTCGGCGCGGACGTATCACCGGACTGCGCCGACGGCGAACTGCTATTGCACTGCTACGCCCGTTTCGGACTCGACGGAATCGCCACAGCGGACGGCATGTTCGCACTGGCCATCGCCGACGGTACCGATCTGGTGTTGATCCGCGACCACGTCGGCACCCGCACGCTCTTCCACGCGCGCGCAGGCCATGGCTGGGCCGCATCCACCTCGCTGCGCGCACTGCACCGCTGGCCCGCGCTGCGCACCGGACTGCATCTACCCGCGGTTCGGTCATTCCTCACCTTCGCCTACCTGCCGGGCCGCGAGACGCTGCTGCGCGATATCAGCGAGGTCCTGCCCGGCCGCTGCGTTCGCCTGCGCGACGACGGCTCGATGACCGAGGAAACCTACTGGGAGCCGATCGAAATCGAGGATGCGCGCTCGGCCGCCGACCACGCGCTGGCGCTGCGCGAACTGCTCGAGGACGCGGTCGCCCGGCGCCTGCCCACGGGCGAACCGGTCGGGGTGCTGCTCTCCGGCGGTATCGACAGCAGTCTGGTCACCGCGCTCGCCGCCAAGCTGCACGATCAGCGCGTGCGGTCGTATTCCATCAGCTTCGGCGGCACCACACCGAACGAGCTCGCCTACTCCGGTCTCGTTGCCACGCACTGCAATACCGAACATCGAATACTCACCGTGCCCGGTGCGACGGTCGCGTCGCGACTGGCGGAGACGGTATCGCTGCTGGACTGCCCGGTCGGCGATCCGCTCACCGTACCGAATCTGATGCTCGCCGAAGCCGTTGCCGCGGACGGTATTCGGGTGGTGCTCAATGGCGAGGGCGGCGACCCGGTCTTCGGCGGTCCCAAGAACTTGCCGATGCTGATCTTCGAATTGTCCCGCGACGATCCGGCTCCCGACGCCAGGGCTGCGGCCTATCTGGACAGCTACCGCAAGTGCTACAGCGACCTGCCGGTGCTACTGAGCCCCGACGTGCTGACCGCACTCACCGATGCGCCACCGCTGACCGAGCTGATCGCCCCGTACCTGCGCCAGGGTCGAATGACCGGCCTGCTCAACCAGTTGCTGCATACGAATCTGCGCACCAAGGGCGCACATCACATCCTGACCAAGGTCGAACGACTGACCGCCGCAAGCGGTTTGGAGGGACGTGCGCCGCTGTTCGACCGCGCCGTGATCGACCACGCCTTCCGCGTGCCCGGTCGGTACAAGCTCGCCGGTACCAGCGAGAAGTGGATTCTCAAGCAGGCTGTGCGAGACCTACTTCCGGCCACCATCGTGGACCGTCCGAAGAGCGGTATGCGAGTGCCGGTGCAGCAGTGGCTCTCCGGACCGCTGCGCGAACTCGGTCACGACCTGCTGCTCGGCTCGTCGGCCCGGGCGCGTGGCCTGTTCCGCGAGGACACCATCCGCTCGTGGTTGCGCGGTGACGGCGCGCTGCTGCCGCGACAGGGCGGCAAGTTGTGGCTGGTGCTGTCGTTGGAGCTGTGGTTGCGTTCCTTCGACGTTGGGCCGTGACCCGCATTCGTCCGCTGGAGTAGCACCGAGGAGCCGCATGTCCGATCCGCGAATCAAGTACCGCGCAGACGATGAGAACGAAATCCACGACCTCGCCGACTTCCAGGATGCGGGACGCAATGTCGTCACGCCCGTCGCGCAATTTCCGGCCGAGGTCGCCGCGGTGGTCGTTCAAGCGTTCGCCCAGATAGTCCGCAATGCCAAGGCAAGTCGTGCCGCCACCACCCCCGACGCGGATGGCATCGTCCGATCCCAGACCTTCGAAGAGGGCGACGTCTATATGATCGAAACCCCCTTCGACGGCTTCTTCGCCGACCGCTACATCATGGATTTCTACAATGCCGAGGAACGCGGGATCTGCTCGCGCATGCATTTGCACACCGGCCTGCGCTTCGTCCGGATGATGACCGGTCCCGACACCCACATCCGGGTGAGCAGCCTCTCGCCGTTCCGGGTGACCGATGTCGTCGGCGTTACGCCTTTCGTGCCGAGCGAATTCGAGGACGAACTACCGGATACGCCGCCCGGCCTGCACCGCACCAGATACAACCTGATCGTCCCGCCATGCTCCTTCGTCGATATGCAGATTCCGCGTGGTGTCAGCCACCAGTTCAATGCCATCGGCCCACATGCGGTCATCGATTCGGTGCATCCGGAAGAGTCCATCGAGGTTTTCCGCGAACAGATGTCCGGCTTCAAGATGATGGCCCAAACCGTTTTCCTGGCAGAAGAATTGCCGGATGCCGCCACGTGCACGTCGCACACCTGGCCCGCCGCGGATGCCATCGGATAATTCGATTGCGATCGCGCGCGGGCGTTCTTACGGTGGATACAACGAGTTCGAGGTCGCCATGCGCCTGTAGCTCAGTTGGTAGAGCTCCGTCCTTTTAAGTCGGTTGTCGTGGGTTCGATCCCTACCGGGCGCACTGAGGAAAGACAACCAGACGGGCGTCTGGGATCGCCTGCTGAGCGAATCGAGGTGTAAGCCTTGGGGATCGACACCTCGGCTTCCCGCCACAGCGCGCTCAGTCCGACGCGCGCATACCGTCCAGCGTCACGGTGAGCATCCGATCGGCGGCTTCGGGCACCGTTTCGCACGCGACCCCGATGCCATGGCCGAATCTGAGCAGATCGCGCGGCTCGATATCGCGACGGATCTCGCCGGCGTCCTGTGCCGCCTGCAGGAGTGCGCCCGCCGCATCGGTGATCAGGGTCCGGCACAGCTGGAAGGTCGGCGAGCCCTTGTCCATTCCGGCCTTCAGGGTGGTCGCGAGGCTGCGGTTGTCCATCACCCACTGCACCTGTTCGCGCAGCCACTGCTCGAAAGCCTCAGCAGCCGGACGGGTTTCGAGCAGGTCGTGGGCGCGGGCACTCAATTGTTCGATGCTGGAACGGTATACGGCCTCGACCAGCACCTCGCGGCTCGGAAAGTGCCGGTAGAGCGTGCCGATGCCGACACCGGCGCGGCGCGCGATCTCTTCCAGTGGCGCCTCGGGGCCTTGTTCGGCGAACGCCTCCTGAGCGGTCGTCACGATCCGCTCGTAGTTGCGCCGGGCGTCCGCGCGCATCGGCCGTCCGGTCGACGGTGCTGCCATATTCCCTCCAGTGGAAAACGGAAGGACCCTCCAGATAGAGTTGCGTAACTGGAGGAACCCTCCATATGATAGCTCCATCCAAAACGGAGGCTACCTCCGCTTGAATCTCATGCGATGGAGCGTTCTTTGTCCACCACTCTCTCCGCGGATACTCGTGTGTCCGCCACCCCGACAGCCGGTCGGCTCCGCTCCGGCATCGTGCTGGTCACCCTGCTGACCTGCCAATTGATGATCATCCTCGACATCACGGTGATGAATGTGGCGCTGCCGCGCATCCGCACCGACCTGCACTTCACCGCGACGAACCTGTCCTGGGTGATGAATGCCTACACCCTGGTCTTCGGCGGGCTGCTGCTGCTCGGCGGCCGCGCCGGTGATCTGTTCGGCCGCCGCAACCTGTTCATCGCCGGTACGGCACTGTTCACACTCGCCTCGCTGGCGGGCGGACTGGCGCCATCGGCGACCTGGCTGCTCATCGCTCGTGTCGTACAGGGCATCGGCGGTGCCATGGCCGGGCCGAGCACCCTCGCGCTGCTGACCACCACATTCAGCGAACCCAAGGCCAGGATGCGGGTGCTCGCATTGTTCTCCGGCATGTCCAGTGCGGGCTTCGCGATCGGCCTCATAGTCGGCGGACTGCTGACCGAATGGCTGAGCTGGCGCTCCGCACTGTTCATCAATGTGCCCTTCGGTCTGGCCGTGGTCGTGCTGGCGCTGCGCTATCTGCCGATCGTCGAGCGTCAGCCCGCGCGCCTCGACCTGCCCGGTGCCGTGACCGCCACCGGCGGCGTCGCCGCGCTGGTCTACGGCTTCATCAGCGCCGCGTCACACGGCTGGGGCGATGCGGGAACGGTTATTTGGCTGGCGGTCGGCGCGGCATCGGTCGCCGCCTTCCTGACCATCGAGGCGCGCACGGCCCAGCCCCTGCTGCCATTGCGGCTGTTCCTCGACCGCAATCGCGCCGCGGCCTACGCCAATATGTTCCTCGGCCCGATGGCCGGTATGTCGATGTTCTTCTTCCTCACCCAATACCTGCAGGAAGTGCGCGGATTGTCCGCGCTGGCAACGGGTTTCGCCTTCATGCCGACCGCACTGCTGATGTTCACCATGATCCGGCTGATTCCGCGGTTGCTGCCGCGCTTCGGTCCGAAACCGGTGACCGTGGTCGGCACGATATCGATGGCGGCCGGTCTGGCCCTGCTGACCCGACTGACGGTCGACAGCGGCTACTTCCCACTGCTGTTCGTCGCCATGATCCTGATGGGATGCGGTATCGGCCTTGCCTTCTCACCGCTCAATGTGATCATCATGTCGAGCGTGCCCCCGGCCGAAGCCGGTGCCGCGGGCGGCGCACTGCAAACCCTCCAGCAGACCGGCGCCTCCCTCGGCCTCGCCATCCTGGTCACCATCTTCGGCACCGCCTCCCGCGATGCCGGAGGTTCGGCACAGCACGCCCTGGTCAGTGGCATTACCACCGCCTTCGCCGCAGCAGTGGGCATTGCCGCCTTGACCTTCGCAGTCGCCCTGACCTTCCGCAGCACCCGCCCCACAACCTGACCATCTAACGCCGCTGTGGCCCGACCCGAGTTACTTCGGGTTGGGCCACAGGTAGATCCGCAGGTTGCCTACGCCGACGAATGATGGAGCGCGCGAAGGTGATTCGACTCATACATACGCCGCAACGCTAGAGCCAGGTGTCCAGCGTTGTGGTGGTGAGGAAATGCTCCAGGTCGTGGCGCCAGGGGGCAGGGACGGTCTTTTCCGGTTCGATGGCCGTGTACTGCCCACGGTAGAACAACAGCGGCCTGCCGGAGCTGGTCGACTCCGACAGGGCCAGGACTCGGCCGATCACTATGTAGTGATCGCCGCCGTCGACGACGCTGTCCACCTTGCACTGGATGGTGGCCAGGGCGTCGTCCAGGAGCGGGAGCTCCAGTTCCGAGGTGTGCCAGCTGGTTTCGGCGAATTTATCGGGTTCGCGGGAACCGAAGCGGGCGCACAGCTGCTGCTGCTCTTCGGCCAGGACGTTCACGCAGAAGCGTCCGGACTCTTCGATGGCCGCCCAGGACCGGGACGTCTTGGTCGGGCAGAACAGGACCAGGGGTGGGTCGAGGGACAGGGCGGCGAAGGATTGGCAGGCGAAGCCGATCGGGGCGCTGTCGGTATCGAAGGTGGTGATCACCGTGATACCGGTGCAGAACTGTCCAAGGACATTTCGGAACTGCCGTCCGTCGATCGCGGGGTAGTCGTCGATTGTCATGGTCTTCCCGCCCGTATCGTCGCTCGCCCTGTCACTCATTACTGCTGCCGCTGTCCGACCGTGAAGTCGTGACCCCACAGGCTGACCGCGGTGGATTCCCTGGCGATCCAGTCGTCGTCATCGACTTCCAAACCCTCACAGCCGAATTCGACATCGAATCCGCCAGGTGTCTTCATATAGAACGACAGCATCTTGTCGTTGACGTGCCTGCCGAGCGTCGCCGACATCTTCACCTTCTTGCGCAGCGCGCGGTCCAGGCAGAGCCCGACATCGTCGGACCCCTCCACCTCGAGCATGAGGTGCACGATGCCGCTCGGGGTCGGCATGGGCAGGAAGGCCAGCGAGTGGTGCCGCGGATTGCAGCCGAAGAAGCGCAGCCAGGCCGGTTCGCCGTCGGCCGGACGTCCGACCATCTGCGGTGGCAGCCGCATCGAGTCGCGCAAACGGAAGCCGAGCACATCGCGGTAGAAGGTCAGCGCGGCCGCATCGTCCTTGGTGCTGAGCACCACATGGCCGAGTCCCTGTTCGCCCGTGACGAACCGGTGCCCGTACGGGCTGACCACGCGCCGATGCTCCAGTGCCGCACCGTGAAAGGCCTCCAGGGTGTTGCCGGAGGGATCCTCGAACGAAATCAGGTCGTAGACCCGGCGATCGGCCTTTTCCTGCGCGGTGCCCTCCTTGAACGGCACCCCGGCCGCATCCAGCCGGTCCCGAATGTCTTGCAGATCAGCGGCATTGGCGGTTTCCCAGCCGGAGACCTGCAGCCGGTCCTTATCGCCGGGCACGATGACCAGGCGTGCCGGGAAGTCGTCCATGCGCAGGTACAGCGCCTCTGGATCGCCGCCCTTGCCCTCGACCATGCCGAGCACCTTGAGTCCGTATTCGCGCCAGGCCGCCATGTCGGTGGCCTCGATGCGCAGATACGCCAGTGATCGAATGCTCATCACTTCTCCTTCACACCGGCAAGGAAGTCCGTTGCCAGCCGGTTGAATTCATCGAACTTTTCCAGCTGGGCCCAGTGTCCGCAAGCACCGAATACGTGCAGCTGCACCCGTGGAATCATCTTCGTCGCGACCAGTGCGCCATCGAGCGGATTCACCCGATCCTCCCGGCCCCAGATCAGCAGCACCGGCTGACGCAGCTTATAGGCGTCGCGCCAGATCATGCCCTGCTCGAAATCGGATCCGGCGAACGACTTTCCCATCGCCCTGGTCGCGGCCAGTGCCTCGGGTGTGCTCGCCGAAGCGAAACGCTCATCGATCAGCTCATCGGTGATCAGCGACTGATCGAAGACCATGATCCGCAGGAACGCCTCCAGGTTCTGCCTGGTCGGCTCGTAATTGAACTTCGCGAGCTGCTTGACGCCCTCGGTCGGGTCCGGCGCGAACAGGTTGAGGCTCAACCCACCCGGACCCATCAGCACCAGTTTGCCCGCCCGATCCGGGTAGTCCAGCGCGAACCGCACCGCGGTACCGCCGCCGAGCGAATTGCCGAGCAGGTGCACACGTCCGGTGATATCCAGGGCATCGAGCAGATCCCGCAGTGCCGAGGCGCTGTGCACGAAGTACTGCGGATGATCGGTCGGCTTGTCCGAGCGTCCGAAGCCCGGCTGGTCCACGGCGAGTACGTGAAAGTTGCGCGCCAGCTCCGGGATATTGCGGGCGAAGTTCGACCACGAGGAGGCACCGGGCCCGCCGCCGTGCAGCAGCACGATCGTCGGGCCATTGCCGACCCCGGCCTCGTGGTAGTGCAGGCGCAGATCGGGCCGCACCTGCGCGTACCGCGAGGTCGATTCGTAGGTGAGCTCGACTGTGGTGGTCACAGCTGCACCTCGCTGGCGCTCGGTTCCGCTGCGACCGGTGGTGCTGTGTCCATGGTGCGCTCGGTCACAGCTGCACCTCGCTGGCGCTCGGTTCCGCTGCGACCGATGGTGCTGTGTCCATGGTGCCCTCGCTGCGCTCGGTCACGACTACACCATTGTGTCGGCGACGGGCAGCCCGAACTCGTGCGTGCCGTACATGACGTAGGCGCGCTCGGGATCGTTGGCCGCGTGTACCCGACCGGCGTGCGCGTCACGCCAGAAGCGCTGCAGCGGAGTGCCGTTCGCGAGCGCGGTGGCACCCGAGCTCTCGAACAGGCGGTCGATGGCGGCGACCGCCCGACCGGTGGCGCGTACCTGATCGCGGCGCGCCCGCACCCGCAGGTCGAACGGAACCTCCTTGCCCGCCACCAGCAGCGCGTATTCATCGGCGACATTGCCAGACAGTTGACGCCATGCGGCATCGATATCGCTGGCGGCCTCGGCGATTCGCACCTTGGCGAACGGATCGTCCTTCGCCTTCTCGCCGGCGTAGGCCGCGCGGATCCGCTTGCCCTGGTGCTCGACATGCGCCTCGTATGCCCCGTAGGCCATACCTACGATCGGGGTAGAGATCGTAGTGGGATGGATTGTGCCCCATGGCATCCGGTAGACCGGATCGGTGTTGTGCTCGAGGCCGGGGGCGGTCAGGTCGCTCATCGACCGCATGCTCAGGAATCGGTGCG
Organism: Nocardia sp. NPDC004278; assembly: GCF_053602975.1. Taxonomy (NCBI): domain Bacteria; kingdom Bacillati; phylum Actinomycetota; class Actinomycetes; order Mycobacteriales; family Nocardiaceae; genus Nocardia; species Nocardia sp. NPDC004278. The sequence goes on along the minus strand of NZ_JBSGEQ010000004.1, from coordinate 356,658 downwards.
TCGGCACGAAGACATCTTCCACCACAACGGTATTGGAGCCGGTACCGCGCAGGCCGACCACATTCCACACGTCATCGATGCGGTATTCGGTGCGCGGGATGAGGAAGCTGCCGAAGTCGACCGGCTTGCCATTCTTGATCACCGGGCCGCCTACCATCACCCAGTTGGCGTGTTCGGAGCCCGAGGACCAGTTCCATGCGCCCTTGACGATGTAGCCGCCATCAACGACCGTGCCGGCGCCCATCGGAGCGTACGACGAGGAGATACGGACCTCGGTGTCCTCGCCCCACACCTCCTCCTGCGCCTGTTGTGAGAACAGCGCGAGGTGCCAGTTGTGCACGCCGATGATGCCCGAAACCCAGCCCGTTGAGCCGCACGCGCTCGCGATCTTGCGGACGGTGTCGTAGAAGACGACAGGGTCCGCCGCGAACCCGCCCCACTGCTTGGGCTGCAACAGGCGGAAGAATCCGGTCTCCTGCAGCGCCTTGATCGATTCGTCGGGGATCTGCCGCAGGTCCTCGGCCTCCTGCGCGCGCTCGCGCAGGGTCGGCAACAGTGCTTCGACCCGTTCGGTCACTTCTTGCGTCATCGCGGGACCCGCTCCTGCCTGGTCGGATTGGTAACCGGTACTCATTTGCCTCTGAGACTAGAACAGGTTCTTATTTCTGTCGAGAACGGGTGACCATTGGGGGCATTCGTCACCGATTCGCAGGTGGTCGACCGAATCGCTGGCGTGGAACGCGACATTTTTGTAACGTGTTCTAGTACAGAAGGAGGAGGAATCGCGATGGCAGTTACCCCACAGGGGAGCGGTGCGAAGATCCGTGAGCTCGATGTGGGCTCCGCACCCACCCGCTATGCGCGGGGATGGCATTGCCTCGGTTTGGCAAAGACGTTCCGCGACGGCAAGCCACACGCGGTCGAGGTGTTCGGCACCAAGCTCGTCGTCTGGGTCGACAGCAACGACCAACTCCGGGTGCTGGACGCCTACTGCAGGCATATGGGCGGCGACCTGAGCATGGGCGAGGTCAAGAACGGCGATATCGCCTGCCCGTTCCATGACTGGCGCTGGTCGGGGACCAACGGTAAGTGCACGGCGATACCTTATGCGCGGCGCGTGCCACCGCTGGCGCGCACCCGCAAATGGACCACGCTCGAACGCAACGGACAGCTGTTCGTCTGGCACGATGTCGAGGGCAGCCAGCCCCCGCCCGAGGTCACCATTCCGCACATTGTGGGCCCGTACACCGACGCGGACGGCAATCCGAGCGAACAGCTCGACAGCGGGTGGACCGAGTGGACCTGGAACTCGCTGCTGATCGAGGGCGCGAACTGCCGCGAGATCATCGACAACGTGGTGGACATGGCCCACTTCTTCTACATCCACTTCGCCTTCCCGACGTACTTCAAGAACGTTTTCGAGGGGCATATCGCCACCCAGTTCCTGGAGACCAAGGGCCGTCCCGATATCGGCATGGCCTCCAAGTATGGCGGCGATACGCTGCTGAAGTCGGAGGCGTCGTACTTCGGGCCGTCGTACATGATCAATCCGCTGGTCAATATCTACAGCGGATACGAGGTCAAGAGCGTCCTGATCAACTGCCACTACCCGGTCACTCAGGATTCCTTCGTCCTGCAGTGGGGTGTTTCGCTGGAGAAGCCGAAGGGCGTCGACGGCGATATGGCCGACAAGCTGGCCGCGAAGATGACCGAGGGCATCAGCGTGGGCTTCCTGCAGGATGTGGAGATCTGGAAGCACAAGTCCAAGGTCGAAAATCCGCTGCTCTGCGAGGAGGACGGGCCGGTCTACCAGCTGCGTCGCTGGTACGACCAGTTCTATGTCGACCTGGCCGATGTGACCGAGAAGATGACCCAGCGCTTCGAGTTCGAGGTGGATACCACCAAGGCGAATGAGGCATGGGAGGCCGAGGTTGCCGAAAACCTGCGGCGCAAGCGGGAAGCGGAAGCGGGAGTCTGATGGCGCCGACCTGGGCGAAGGCACCCGACTTCGCCGACCAACCGGCGCGGCGGGCCGCGGTGCAGGCCCAGACCGTGGTCGATAAGCAGCGCTATCTGGAGGAGGGGCTGACGCCGCTGCGGTGTCAGTCGTGCCAGATCGAGGTGCTGGTGCGGAAAAGTTCTTCGCACCAGACCTCGGTGCAGTGGACGGAGAATCCGGCCGCGCGCTGCCCGGTCTTCGCCAAGCTCAGTGCGCAGGGCTACGGCCCGGGACGGCCGGAATCCTGTGCGCAACTGGAGAAGACGATCAAATGGGCCGTCGACGAGGGTGTGCTGGAAATCGACTGATTCAGTCGAGGGTGAAGTCGGCGAAGTCGAATCCCGGCGAAACAATGCAGCTCACCAGCACGTACTCGGCGCCAGCCGGCCGCGCGGCCTGACCGACCCCGCCCGGCACCACCGCCTGTAATACCTGCCCGCGCTCGACATCGGGCCCGAGGACGATCTCCTCGCCCCCGACGTCGAGCACCAGCGGCCCACCTCGATGCCACAGCCACAGCTCGTCCGAGCGCACGGTATGCAACGCCGACTTTTCGCCCGGCATCAGTAAGAAGTAGATCGCCGTCGCACTGGCCCGCGGCCCCGGATAGCCCTCCGGCGTGAATTCCACAGCACTACGCCAGGTTTGCCGATACCACCCACCCTCTGGATGCGGTTCCAGATCGAGTGCGACGGCAAGCGGCGGTCTGTTATCGGTCATGTCCCGACTATGCCCGATCCACCCGCCCCCGGGGTCCGAGCCACTGATGCGGCTGCCCGGTGACCGCTGCGATGCATTCGAAGTCGTGATCTCTGTGCAGCAGGGTCAACCCGCGTAGCTCCGCGGTGGCTGCGAGAACGAGATCAACCGGGCCTGCACTGCGATGTTGCGCTCGCTCGGTGAGCTCCCCTTGAACCTCCCAGGCGCGGTCGAAGGCCCGATCAGCGATGGGTTCCCAACCGAACACCACGCGCATGTCCTCGATGGTCTGCGCCCGATCGGCGGCAGAACGCACCGAGTAGAAGAACTCCAATTCGACAATCGGGCAGATGGCGATCAGCCCAGCCGCGGCCGCGCGCTGCCAGGCAAAGGCATCCGGGTCCTGCTGCATGATCGGCACCAGGGCGCTGGTGTCGATGAGGAATTGGGCCGCGCTCATCGACGATATTTCCGCTTGTCCTCGAGCAGGTCCAGATCGAAGGCGCCATCGGAGGCGGCATCTTGCAGACGGATCAGCGCAAGAACTCGGCGCTGGTTCTCCAGCACCTCGCGCAGCGCCGCGTGCACCGTGTCCTTCTTCGTGCTGGTACCCAGTGTCTTCGATACGTCGGCAAGCAGTTGATCATCGAGATCTATCACGGTCCGAGCCACGGTCAAACCCCCTTGATATCTAGCCGTATATCAATGGTATCAGCAGAGATATACAACGGTCGAGCTGTGGTCAGAACAGGGTGGGTTCGCCGAAGCCCGGGGTGCGTTCGATTTCCAGCAGGCGCTGTTTGGTGGTGATGCCGCCGGGGGCGGAGAAGCCGTTGAGGGTGTGGTCGGCGGCGAGGACTCGGTGACAGGGGATGATCAGGGGGATCGGATTGCGGCCCAAGGCTTGTCCGACGGCCTGGGCCGCGCCGGGGGCTCCGATGCGCTCGGCGACCTGGCCGTAGCTGAGGGTGTGGCCTGGATCGATGGCGCGGGTCACCTGGTAGACGGCGCGGTGGAATTCCGGAATTCCCTTGGTGGTCACCGGAATCCAGCGCAGATCGTCGAGTTCTCCGGCGAGGTGTGCCTGGATGCGTGCGATGGCGTCGGCGATCGGGCCGGTTGGTGCGGCCTCGGGGATGGCATCAGCGCCCGGAATCCGGCTGCTCGGCTGCACGATCCCGGCCCGCGTCGCGGCGGGGCTCGCCTCCGGCAGCCGGAACCGGAATACCGCGTCATCGGTCCAGGCGATCGCGCAGGGGCCGATCGCGGTATCGAACAGCGCCGACCCGGTGACCGCGGAAGCACTCATACCGCTCAGTGTGCACGCGGGGTCCGACATCTTCGAGCAGTCCAGTCCAGTTCTCAGAAACTGGCCTGGAATCCACTTGCGGTCGGCTTTACCGCTCCGCAGCTCGGGTTCGAGATCCGCTGCCGCGCGGTCCGCTCGGGGCGCGGCAGTGCCGCCGCATCGGGATCCGGCACATCGCCGCGGCCGTAGATCGCGGCGAGATCGACGTATTGGCGCTGGTTTTCGTAGTACGAAGGCGACCGGTCGGCCAGCGGTCCCGGTGCGTGGAACCGCTCGAGGCGAAAGACCGCATCGGGCCGCCTCGGCGCGTACCGATGCACGAGATAGCCGAAGAAGGCGATGACGAGGACGGTGGCGAGGGCGCTCATAATGGACAGCGTGCGCCGAACTGGCCTTGCCATTAAATATCCAATTCGCTAATACTGGACTTTATGTCGACGAGAGTGATCGGTGCCGCCAGCCTGGCCCGCGATCTAGGGCGCTGGCGCCATGCGGATGAGAACGGCGAACCGGGCGAGCGCCGGTCCACGCGCCCGGCCTATCTGGCCCTCGCCGAAGGCATCCGACTGCTCATCCACGACGGTCGCGCACCGCTCGGCGTCGCCCTGCCCAGTGAGCGCGACCTCGCCGCCACCCTCGGCGTCAGTCGCACCACCATCACCTCGACCTACAGCCTGTTGCGCGAACACGGCTATCTGATCAGCCGCCAGGGCTCACGCAGCACCGTCGCCCTCCCACGCGACGTGCAGCACGACGGCACCAAACCCGCCCGCAGCATCCTGGCGATGATGGCGCAGCCGGAACTGCCGACCATCGATATGACCTACGCCGCGATGGCCGCGCCCATGGAGATGCAGGATGCGTACTCCGTTGCGCTGCAAGGCATTCCGGCCTATCTCGGCACGCACGGTATGGACCCCGTCGGGGTGCTCGCACTGCGCGAGGCGCTGGCCCGCCGCTACACCGAGCGTGGCCTGCCCACCGAACCGGACCAGATCCTGGTCACCCTCGGCGCCCAGCACGGCCTGCGCCTGCTGCTCAATGTGCTCACCGCGCCAGCGGCCCGGGTGCTCATCGACCATCCGACCTATCCCAATGCCATCGAGGCGATTCGGGACGTCGGCGCCCGGCCGGTGCCGGTGCCGCTGCGTCCGGAAACCCCGGAGTCCGGCTGGGATCTCGATGGAATCCGCAGCGCCGCAAGGCAAACCGCGGCCACCCTGGCCTACCTGGTGCCGGACTTCAACAATCCGACCGGCCTGCTGCTCGACGCCGGAAGCCGTGCCGAACTGGCCGCCATTGCCCGCGAAACCCGGATGACCGTGGTGATCGACGAGTCGATGGTGGACCTGAGTCTGACCGACCGGACCGCCCCACCTCCGGTCGCGGCCTTCGCCAAGGGCACCGAGATCGTCACCATCGGTTCGGCCTCGAAATCTTTCTGGGGCGGTCTGCGCGTCGGCTGGATCCGCACCGGCCAATCGTTGATCGCGAAACTGCTCGGCATCCGCTCCACCGTCGACCTCGGCACTCCCGTCATGGACCAGCTCGCCACCATCCATCTGCTCGAGCACGCCGACACCATCCTCACCCGCCGCCGCGACCAACTCCACTCCCAGCGCGCGGCCCTGCTCACCACCCTCGCCGAGGAACTCCCGGACTGGCGCGCCATCGTCGGCGACGGCGGCATGTCCGTATGGGCGCAACTGCCGGCCCCCGTCTCGACCGCCCTCGCCGCCACCGCCCCCAACCACGGCGTATTACTCGCCGCCGGACCGAGATTCGGCGTCCAGGGCGCCTTCGAACGCTTCATCCGCCTCCCCTTCACCCACCCCGAACCCGAACTGCGCCTAGCAGTCAAATCCATAGCCGCCGCCTACGAAGCCCTCACCCCCCGTGCCGCCGACCCCCTCCAACCCCTCACCTGCTACTGAGGCCCGTCCGGGTCGCGCCCCGCCTCCCATCAAGGTCCGCCGGTCCTGAGCAGTCCAGTGCCCAGTCCACTGGCGCCGCCGAGTTCATCGGCCCCGATGGGCTCCCGCAGAGCGAGTGTCTACCTCGCACACGTTGTGGAGTCTTGTTGCCGAATTGGCGCGGTTTTTGGCCGTGGCACAGGTGACGTGCCTATGTGGACGGCTGAGGTGCAATCATGCCCGCCGCTAGGTGATTTGGTCGGTCGCCGTGACGGCGGTGTGGTGGCACGATTGCACGTTCGGCGTCTTCGGTAACAGGCACCGTGGGGTATGCGGTATGACAACTGGATATGCGCGAGCCCTCGGTGGCCGTATGGTCGATCCGCAACTTGTTGTCGTACTGTCAATACAGTCCGGGGGTGGCTCCCGGGAGCGCCGCGTCGGCGGTGCGCTGGATCAACGACGAACCGAGGTAAGGCGTGAGTACACCATCCACCGCCACCAAGCAGGGTCCGCTTGCGGGCATCAAGGTCATCGAGTTGGCCGGGATCGGGCCGGGTCCGCATGCGGCACTGCTGCTCGCCGACCTCGGCGCCGATGTGGTTCGGGTACAGCGGCCGGGGATGCTGCCCGGTTTCATGGAGCGGCCGCAGTGGCGCGGGCGCACCATTGTCGAGGCGAATCTGAAGGATTCGGCGGATATCGAGAAGGTGCTCGCACTCGCCGAAAAGGCCGATGTGCTGATCGAGGGGTTTCGCCCGGGCGTCACCGAGCGCATGGGCCTGGGCCCGGACGTCGTGCTCGCGCGCAACCCGCGTCTGGTCTACGGCCGGATGACCGGCTGGGGGCAGGACGGACCGCTGGCCGATCGCGCCGGACACGACATCAATTACATCTCGCTGACCGGTGTGCTGCACGCGATCGGGCGCAAGGGGGAGCGGCCGGTGCCGCCGCTGAATATGGTCGGCGACTTCGGTGGCGGCTCGATGTTCCTGGTCTTCGGCATTCTCGCGGCGCTGGTCGAACGGCAGAGCTCCGGCAAGGGACAGGTCATCGACTCGGCGATGATCGATGGGGCGCTTGCCCTTTCGCACATGATCTGGGGCATGCGCGGTATGGGCCTGTGGTCCGATGAGCGCGGCACCAACCTGCTCGACACCGGTATGGCCTTCTACGACACCTACGAAACCTCGGACGGCAAGTACATGGCGGTCGGCGCGATCGAACCGCAGTTCTACGCGGAACTCTTGCAGGGCTTGGAGATCGACCCCGAGGGCCTGCCGATGCAGCTCGACCCGAATGGTCAGGATCAGCTCAAGAAACTGTTCTCGGAGAAGTTCAAGACCAAGACCCGCGACGAGTGGGCCGCGATCTTCGACGGCACCGACGCCTGCACAACACCGGTGCTGACCTTCACCGAGGCCGAACAGAATCCGCACATCGTCGCCCGTACCGGACTCATCGAGATCGACGGCGTCGTCCAGCACGCCCCGGCCCCGCGCTTCTCGCGCACCTCAACCGCCACGCCCACCCCGCCGCCCAGCGAGGCGACGCCGATCGAATCCGTCTGGGCGGATTGATGATTCACCTCTGACGCAAAGCGTCGCGATGCCGACAGGCCCTGGTTTCTACCGGGGCCTGTGTCGCTTCAGACCCGCTGCCCAGCGAGGCGACGCCGATCGAATCCGTCTGGACGGATTGATGATTCACCTGTGACCCAAAGCGTCGCGATGCCGACAGGCCCCGGTTTCTACCGGGGCCTGTATCGCTTCAGATGTTCTGATCAGCTCCGGAGCCATTGGCCTGCGAGCTGATTCAGCCGACAGTCGCTCGAGCGAACTGTCCGGCGGCAGTCGCAGTTCGGCCGCGTAGCCGAGGACGCGACGATCGCGTTGGAGCGCGCTCCGACTTCGAGGCGGCCGCCGCTGGCTGCGGCGCAGTATGGCCGAATCCGAGCCCGGATTCGGTCCGGAACTGCTCTTCATACCGCACGGGAGCAGGACCCAGCAGTACTGGCCGAATTCGCCTGCGCAGCCGCATATCCTGCGTCCCTGCGAGTGTGTCGAACTGGCGAGCAGCATCGCGCCCACCGGCATGCCGAGAGCCGCCGGTCTGCAAACGTGCCCTAGTGGCGGGTCCACTCCGGTTGGGCGAAATGGGCAATGCGGGCTTCGGTAGCGTCCCGGCCGAGTAGGACGACCTCGCGGAACTGCCAGAGCATCGCACCGGTCGGGGCGTGGATGGTCATATTCTCGCCGAGGCGCATTTGCAGCACGCCGGCGCCTTCGAGGGTGGTCGATGGCGCGTCGGCGCGCAGAGCAACGTCCTTCGGGGACACCCAGTGCGCGACATCATCGGCGGCCAGCCTGTCCAGATCCACGAGATGGACCGAGTGGACCTCCGCCGGATTGGGCCGCAGCTCGCCCGCATCGTCGAGGGCCGCGACAATCGGGGTGATCACGAAACCGGACGTGGCGGGAAAGTCGTCGAGTCTGCCGAGGATGTCGGCCGGGGTCGCGGTCAGACCGAGCTCTTCGTGCAGCTCGCGAATCGCGGCCTGTTCGGTGGTTTCGCCCGCATCGACCCGCCCACCAGGCAACCCCCACTGCCCGGCATTGCGCCCGCGATATGCCCGTTTGATGACGATCACGGATAACGGGCCGTCCGGTTCATCGACCACGCAGAGCAGGACCGCGGCGCGACGAAGGTCCGGCGCGTCCGGGACCTCGGTGTGTGGAAACCCGCCGAGCCGGGTGCTGGCCGTTGCGCGGAAGTCGGCGATGCTGGTGGGGACGCGAGGTCCCGTGGTGGGGCCCATCCTTCGATCTTGCCCCAGCAGCCGGGCTTTGGGGACGTCGGTTCTCACACATCGGCACGCTCTCGGCTCCGGCCGACCTCACGCCGCGGTGCGCGCCGCACCCTGGTTTGCCGCATCGGCCACGCCGCGGGTCACCAGCTTGGCGATTCGGGCGACGAGGGTGCGTGGGCGACGGGGCATCAGGTGCGCGGAAGCGAAGTTTCCAGCACCGGGGACCACATAGCCCCTGTTGCGTTCGAGGGCGCGCAGGGCCGACCGGACGACGTGCGCCGCGCTGTCCATGGATGGGCCGATCGCGGCCTTGCGGGTGCCGACCACATCGAAGAACTGGGTCTCCGTCGGCCCCGGGCACAAGGCCAGAACCTTGACGCCGCGATCGCGGTATTCGCTCCACAGGGAAAGGCTGAAGTTGAGGACGAAGGCCTTGCCCGCGGCATAGGTGGCGAAGTACGGCGAGGGCTGGAAGGCAGCGATCGAGGCGACATTGACGATCTCGCCGCTGCCGCGCTCGAGCATGCCCGGGATCAACCGGCGCGTAAGACCAGCCAGCGCAACGACATTGACCATCAGCTGGTCCTGCTCACGATCGGCGGCGAGTTCCTCGAACCGGCCCGCGCTGCCGAATCCGGCATTGTTGATCAGTACGTCTATCGAAAGTTCGCGGGCCGCGAGCTCGTTCGCGATCCGGCTGGCCGCGTCCACATCGGTCAGGTCCTGCCCGATGACATCTACCCGGACGCCGTGCCGGTTACGCAGTTCGGCGGCAAGGGATTCCAGGCGATCCAGCGAGCGGGCGACCAGCACCAGACTGTCACCGCGCGCCGCGAGCTGGGCGGCGAACTCGGCCCCGATACCGGATGAGGCACCGGTGACGAGGGCGGTTCTTCCCGAGTGGGTCATATCTAACTCCTTCGATCGGATGCAACACAAGAGTAGCCATATTTTCTAGAACTGCAACACCTATGTTGCAATTAATAGAGAAACTGCTCTTCGCCTGTACTATGTCTAGAAGATCTCAGCGAAGAGGAGCTCATGCCGCCCACATCCGCCCGCCCGCTGCGCGCCGACGCCGAACGCACCATGCGCGCCATCCTCGACGCCGCGGAACGGGTGCTGAGCGAAAACCCCAACGCGACACTGGAACAGATCGCCGAAGCCGCGGGAGTCGCCCGAACCACCGTGCACCGCCGCTTCGCCAGCCGCGAAGAGCTGCTGCGCACCATGGCGGTCAACGCGTGGCGCCGCATCGACGCCGCCGTAGACGCCGCCCGCCCACAGACCGCACCCCCGATGGTCGCCCTACACCAGGCCACTGCCAACGTCATCGAGATCAAATACGGCACCGCATACGCACTCGACCGAGTCGACGAAACCGACCCCGAAGTAGCCGACCTTCAGACCCGCGTCTTCGAGAAATGCGACGCCGCCCTGTCCCGAGCCCAATCCAACGGCATCATCGCCCCCGACGCCGACCTACTCTGGGTCCGCCGCGTCTACCTAGCCCTCATCACCGAAACCGTCCACGGCAGTACTGAACTGGACGGCACCACCAACCCCGACACCCTAGCCACCCGCCTCATCACCACCCTCCTCTCCGGCGTCGCCCCCAAACACCAATAGCAGCCGAGAATGCGCTGGTGCAGGTGCCTTCTCGACGTTTACCCGCATGAGCGCATGGTGATCGCTCGTCCAGGGTGTAGTTGCTGACTTGCGTGCTGCGCAGTGCGGAGGTTGCAGCGGGCCGGAGTCGAAGCGGCTTGTTGTGCTGGATGAGCTGTGCGCGGTTTCCGTAGGGTGCGCCCTGCCGGAGCCTCCCGTGTGCGGTGAGCCGGTCGGTAGGTGAGAATCCAGGCAGCGTGACTGGGCGCGGAGAGCGGAGGGACCGGGAGTGTCAGCTTGGGGTGAGGTCGTTGTCGGCCCGGTAATACGGAAGCCTCTCCACGCCAGCACAGACCAGGATCGCCGGGGGTCATTACTTACGTGCAACGCCCGCGTAGACGGACACTTGCGCGTCCATTTTCGTCGAGGGCTCGATATCGTCTGGACGCCAGCGGTGCGGCACCTCTACACCAGGATCGACCAGCTCTAGTCCCTGGAAGAACCGCATGAATTCCTCTCGGCTTCGGACTTGGCATGGCAAGCCGCTTCGGCGGTAGATGTCGACCACGGTGGCTATTGCCGTCGGATCGAAGTCCGGCGTTACGTGTGTCATCACTAAATACGAGCCGGGAACGAGTTCGCCCATCAGCGTATCGACGATTCCGTAGGGATCTTGCTCGTCGGGGACGAAATGCATCAGAGCGTTGAGGCTGAGTGCGACCGGTTGGGTCAGGTCCAGTGTCTCGCGCAATCCCGGGGCGTTGAGGATCTTTTCTGGTGTGGTGACGTCGGCGGAAACGTAGTTGGTACGCCCCTGCTGTGAGCTGACCATCAATGCCTTGGCATGGACGAGCACGATCGGATCGTTGTCGACGTAGACGACTCGCGCGTCAGGCGCAACCTGTTGGGCCACCTGATGCAGATTCGGCTCGGTCGGGATACCGGTTCCGATATCGAGGAATTGACGAATGCCCGCGTTTGCGAGGAACCGTGTCACGCGATGTATGAAGGCCCTGTTCTTCCGCGCGGCCTCCCGCACTCCCGGCCAGATGGCCACGACCTGTTCAGCCGCTTCCTCGTCCGCGCTGTAATGGTCCTTGCCGCCGAGGTAGTAGTCATACATTCGGGCGGTGTGGGGCTGATTTTGCCGCAGGTCGACAGGAGAGGCAGGTTCCACGGTCGGAGTCCTTTCAGAGGCGAGGCGCCATCAAGGTAGCAAGCGGGCGGTATGCGGGCGTTTCGTTTCAACCTTGGTGGGGCTTGCGCCTTTCGGCCCCCCCTTGCCCTCTAGGCTTCACCCGTGGAAGCACACGCAACCCAGGGGTGGTTTTTAGTACTTGTCGGCCTGGTAATTCTGGTCGGACTCCTGGGGATCATCATTCCGATCCTGCCCGGGGTCATTCTGATCTTCGGGGCCATTGCGGTCTGGGCGTTTGTGACCGGTGGGGCGACGGCTTGGGTCGTATTCGCGGTCAGTAGCGCGTTTCTGGTGCTCTCCGGGATCATCAAGTACACGTGGCCGGGGCGGAAGATGAAGGATGCGGGGGTTTCCAACCGGGCGCTGTTCGTGGGGGCGGTACTGGGCATCGTGGGCTTCTTCATCATCCCGGTGGTCGGGTTGTTCGTGGGATTTGTTCTTGGCGTGTACCTTTCGGAACTGCACCGCCTCCGCGAGAACCAACCCGCCTGGCAGGCAACGGTTCACGCGCTCAAGGGCGTCGGTCTGTCGATGCTCATCGAACTCTTCGGCGCACTGCTGGCGACCGGAGTGTGGGTCATCGGCGCCATCGTGACCTGAGGCGGGCTCGGTCGGGGCAGCGCAAGACCTACACCTACGACTGCATAACCCGACACCGGGGCCAGCGACGGCATCGGTGGCGCGGCTAGGAGGTGACGTAGGCGATGACGGCGACGATCAGCACGATGATGGCTCCTACCGCCGCCAGGATGATGAATGCGGAGGAGATGATTCCGCAGATGTAGCCTGCCATCACCAAGCCTCGGCCGCCGATTGTGCCGTCGGAGCGATCGATCTCGGCCAGGGCGCGCCGTCCCATGAACCAGGCGAACGGGCCGATCAGGGTACACAGCACCAGGCTCAGAATTCCGAGGATCAATATCAACACGGCCTGGGGATGATCCGCCGGTGGGTGTGGATAACTTGGGTAACCGGCCCCCGCTGGAGTTTCGGTCATGCAGGAAGCGTATGACAGACCGCCGTGAAGCGGGATGAATCTGTGTCGCTCCGCGGCGACCACCCGCCTACGGCCGGGTTGCACTCACTCGATGGCAGGGAACGGAATCGTATCCGCCGCTTCGAGTTTCGGGATCTCATCGCGTCGCAGCGGCAGGGTCGGCTGTTCGGTGCGCGGGATCGGCAGGGTGGGTGCGGGATCGGTCGGAATCTTGCGTGCGCGGGCGGGCAGTCGATAGAACGCCCGCGCGTTGTCCTCGAGCACCTTGAACATATCGGTGCCGACCACATCGCAGATCAGATCGACGTCGGAGTCCACGAAGGGCCGTCCCGCCCTGGTGCCGGGCAGATCGGTGCCGAACATGAGCGCCTCGGGATTGACGGCGTGGATGCGGCGCAGCGTATCGGCCACATTCATGTGCACCCGCCCGAAACCGGTCGCCTTCACCCGCGCGCCGCCATCGACCAGATCGAGCAGGTAGGGCAGGCCCTCCTCGGACATGCCGAGGTGGTCGATGGAGAGCACCGGAAGTTTCGAGATCACCGGTTGCAGCGAGGTGAGCATGGTGCCGTCGATATAGACCTCGACATGCCAGCCGACCAGTTCGTGCGCCCGCAGCGCCAGCCGGGTCATCGCGGTGATATCCGCGGCCGCGCGCTTTACGTTGAACCGCAGTGCCCGCACGCCGATCCGGTCGAGTTCGCTGATCTCGGCATCGGTGGCATCGGGGTCCAATGTGGTGACACCGACCCAGCCCTCGCCCAGTTCCGCGAGTGCCGCCTTCAGGTAGGTCTGATCGGTGCCTTGGAAGGATCCGCTGACCACGGCCCCACCGCCGACATCGAAGCGAGACATGCGCTTTCGGTAATCGGCAATGGTGAACGGGTCGGGCAGGTAGCCCTCGTTCTCGGCCAGCGGGAACCCCGGGTCGAAGATGTGGAGATGGGCATCGAACACTTGTACAGAATGCCTCAGTAAAGGATTTTCCGCTGCCGTAGACCCGACAGATTTTGCACTGCTGCGGCCGTATCGGATTGTCGAGTGCCACAGGGGGTGACGCGCACCCCCTGTGGCACCGGCACTAGACCTTGTGCGGTTCGCTGGCGCGCAGCATGTCCTCGCGCTCGACGACCTTGACGCGCTCGCGGCCCTCCGGCTCACCGAGTGCGCGCTCATGCGCGTCGAGGCGGTACCAGCCCTGCCAGGTGGTGAACGGGATGCCCTTGCCCTCGAGGAATTCGATGACGGCGTCCAGTTCCGGCTTCTCGGCCGGGGTGAAGTTCACGCTGTCGTCGAGCAGGCAGGCCACGGTCTCGTTGGCATCGCCCTTGGTGTGGCCGATGAGGCCGACCGGACCGCGCTTGATCCAGCCGGTGACGTAGGTGCCGGGCAGGTAGCGCTGCGCACCGTCGGCGTCCTCGTCGGCGATGACGCGTCCGGCCTCGTTCGGGACCACACCGGCCTGATCGTCGAACGGCAGGTTGGTGAGGTTCTGCGACAGGTAGCCGACGGCGCGGTAGATGGCCTGGACGTCCCAGTCCTTGAAGACACCGGTGCCCTTGACATTGCCGGTGCCGTCGAGCTGGGTGCGCTCGGTGCGCAGGCCGACGACCCTGCCGTCCTCGCCGATGATCTCCGCGGGGGACTCGAAGAAGTGCAGGAACAGCTTGTGCGGGCGGTTGCCGACATCGCGGATGGCCCACTGCTCGAGCGTATTCGCGATCATGTCGACCTGCTTGGAGTGCCGACGCGCGGCCTCGGAGCCCTCGTCGTAGTCGATGTCCTCGGGATCGACGATGACCTCGATGGTCGGGGAGTGGTCGAGTTCGCGCAGCTCGAGCGGGGTGAACTTGGCCTGCGCCGGGCCGCGGCGGCCGAAGACGTGCACCTCGACCGCCTTATTGGCTTTCAATCCGGCGTGGACGTTTGGTGGTATCTCGGTCGGCAGCAGTTCGTCACCGGTCTTGGCGAGCACACGTGCGACATCGAGTGCGACATTGCCGACACCGAGGACGGCGACCTTCTCGGCCTCCAGCGGCCAGGTGCGCGGCACATCCGGATGTCCGTCGTACCAGGACACGAAGTCCGCGGCGCCGTAGCTGCCGTCCAGGCCGATGCCGGGGATGTCCAGCGCGCGGTCGGCGTTGGCGCCGGTGGAGAAGATCACCGCGTCATAGAACGTGCGCAGATCGTCGAGGGTGATGTCGGTGCCGTAGTCGATATTGCCGAGCAGGCGAACCTGCGGCTTGTCGAGCACCTTGTGCAGGGCGGTGATGATGCCCTTGATGCGCGGGTGGTCCGGCGCGACGCCGTAGCGGATCAGACCGAACGGCGCCGGCATGCGCTCGTACAGGTCGATGCTCACCTCGGCATCGGACTTCATCAACGCGTCGGCGGCGTAGATACCGGCCGGTCCTGCGCCCACGATCGCGATGCGAAGCGGGCGAGTCCCGGCGGTGTGCGCGTCAGGCCCGGAGGCGGCAGCTTGCGTAACCACGGAGGGCTCGCGCGCACCGCTAGTCGACTCTGCACTGTTTTCGGTCATCTTTTACGCGCACCCTTATGGTCGAAACAATTATGGCGTCAGTCTTAGCTTAGGCTAACTTGGCGCACCTTTTGGTTGCACCTGACGATGCGGACGGGCGGCTCGCGGCTGCACAGTCGCTACGTCGGTGAGCTGGCATATGGCTATGACAGCAGGCCGCAGTCTCGCGATTCTATCGGTGGCGCATGGCGCACCCTGCGGGCGGTGCGTGAACCGGATGGTTGCCACCCGGGCTCACTTACCCGAGTACCCACTGTCCGGTTGGCTATCGAATTATTGCTGTGCCGCTGCCGTGCGGGGTCGCGCCCGGTCCGGGGGTGCCTGTCGGATACCGCTGCCCACCAGGGATGATCGACCCATGACAGAGCAGCAGGGCACCGATGACGAACCAGTGATCGAGGTCGACCAGACCGATCGGCGCACGATGGCGCCGTTCATCGCGGCAGCCGTATTCGCGGCCGTCGTCCTGGTCGCCATCGTGCTGGGCGCGGTGCTCTCGCCCGCTGAGAAAAATGTCACAGAATCGGACAAGATCGCGGCCGCGGTGCATCGCTATGCAGAGGCCAGGGGCACCACCGACAACACACCGCCACCCGCGGTGGCCTGCCAAGGATTCGACGAGAGCAAGTCGCCGCTGGCCGCCCAGTTCGGTGGCGCTGCGGCCGGAAAGTCGATCAAGGTCACCAACATTGACAACGCCATGGTCGATGGCGATAGGGCGAAGGCGAACGTGACCATCGCGGTCGACGGCCGGGAGACGCCAGCGACGTGGAATCTGGTTCGCTCCGGCGACCGCTGGATCGTCTGCAACTGATTACCCGGCGTGGCGCTGACCTGGGTTTGACAGGGCGGCCCCTGCCCAGGCAATCTCGGACACAGGTCATGAGAACCAGCGTCAAGCCCCGGCTAGCTGGTCGGCAACCCTCCTCCGCGGTGGGGTGCTCCGGGTGACGACCTGGCCGCGCACCGAAACCCAGGTGCGGCAAGCGTGGATTCACAGGAGGATCGCATGACATATGCCGGTGACATCACCCCCCAGCAGGCGTGGGAGTTGTTGCGCGACAATCCCGAGGCCGTCTTGGTCGATGTGCGCACCGAGGCCGAATGGCGCTTCGTCGGCGTCCCCGATACGAGTTCGATCGATCGGCCGACGGTGCTGATCGAATGGGTCGACACCAGTGGCGCCCGCAACGGTGAGTTCGTCGCACAGCTGACCTCGGCGCTGGAGGGTCGCGATCCGGCGGCGCCCGTCGTCTTTCTGTGTCGCTCCGGGCAGCGTTCCATCGGTGCCGCGGTCGCCGCGACCGGTGTCGGGATCGAACCGTCGTACAACGTGCTCGAGGGCTTCGAGGGCCCCATCGACGAGTTCGGTCACCGCGGCGGCTCCGGCTGGCGCGCACTCGGTCTGCCGTGGCGGCAGTCATGATCACCGGGGGTGCGTTCGACAAACCGCTGCCCAAGGGGGTCGGCCCCGCGACGCTCGGCGTCCGAGGCGGCCTGCGCCGCTCCGGATTCGAGGAGACCGCCGAGGCGCTGTACCTGTCCTCCGGTTTCGTCTATGAGAGCGCCGAGGCGGCCGAGGCCGCGTTCACCGGCGATATCGAGCATTTCGTCTACTCCCGCTACGGCAACCCGACGGTGGCCATGTTCGAGGAGCGACTGCGCCTGATCGATGGCGCCGAGGCCTGTTTCGCGACCGCGAGCGGTATGTCGGCGGTATTCACCGCGCTCGGCGCGCTGCTGGGTGCGGGCGATCGACTGGTGGCCGCGCGCAGCCTCTTCGGCTCGTGCTTCGTGGTGTGCAATGAGATCCTGCCGCGCTGGGGTGTGGAGACCGTCTTCGTCGACGGCGATGATCTGGACCAGTGGGAGCAGGCGCTGTCGGTGCCGACCCAGGCCGTGTTCTTCGAGACGCCGGCCAACCCGATGCAGACGCTGGTCGATGTGCGCCGGGTGACCGAGCTCGCCCATGCCGCGGGCGCGAAGGTGGTGCTGGACAATGTCTTTGCCACCCCGCTGCTGCAGCGCGGTTTCGAACTCGGCGCGGATGTGCTGGTGTATTCCGGTACCAAGCACATCGACGGTCAGGGCCGGGTGCTCGGCGGCGCGATTCTCGGCCCGCACGACTACATCGACGGTCCGGTGAAGAATCTTATGCGCCATACCGGTCCGGCGCTGAGCCCGTTCAATGCGTGGACCCTGCTCAAGGGTTTGGAGACCATGCCGCTGCGGGTGCGTCATTCGACCGAATCCGCATTGCGCATCGCGCGCTTCCTCGAGGGCAACAAGTCCGTCTCCTGGGTGCGCTATCCGTATCTGGAGTCGCATCCGCAACACGAGCTGGCGACCAGTCAGATGAGCGGCGGCGGCACGGTGGTCACCTTCGAGCTGAACGCGCCGGCACACGAGGCGAAGAAGCGCACCTTCGAGGTGCTCAACCGGTTGCGCATCATCGATATCTCCAACAACCTCGGTGACTCCAAGACCCTGATCACCCACCCCGCCACCACCACCCACCGCGCCATGGGCCCCGAGGGCCGCGCCACCATCGGCCTGTCCGACGGTGTCGTGCGCATCTCGGTTGGGCTCGAGGATGTCGAGGATCTGCTGGCCGATTTGGACCATGCGCTGAGCTAGTAATCCGACGAAACGGGGCGCGGTGGCATCGTGCGCCCGCTTGGCGTTCGGACTCAACCGTGCCGGTGAGTCGCTGTCGGCTCGCTGCAGTGTCGGGTGTCGTGCCATTAGATGTGGCTGGCGACGATGAGCGGTTCCGGTCTCATTCGTGCCGGTGAATGGCTGACGGTTGGCTGCGTGGCCGGGCCTGCGTGGGGTGTCGTGTCGCAGGTGTGGCTGTCGACGATGAGTCGTTCCGGGTTTCGTTCGTGCGGGTGACGGCTGTCGGCTTGCTGCGCCGCCGGGCCTGCGTCGGGTGTCGTGCCGAAGATGTCGCTGCCGACGATGAGCGCCGCGGTCCGGGGGGTGCCGGTAAGAATCGTGTCACCTGGTACATGAGCCCATCGGTTAGTGGCTCGGCACGCACGAACCTGTTCCCGATCTCCGGTATCGACGAATTCAGCTCGGCCACAACTCGATCCAATATCACGCGTCAGATCTACGAACGCCGACTCGAGCAAGTGCCGTTGCGGTGTTGTCACAGATTCGGACGGTTCTGCACCCAGTGAAACGGCGTGCTTCGTTGCGGGAAGTTGTTCGGGTCGATCCGGTCGAGGGCGATTGTTACCTGGTGGCCGTCCAGTTCGCCGGTCAGCACGGCTTTGTCGGGGGCGGGTTGCTGGAAGGTGAGTGTGCCCAACGGATTCCGAGTGCGGCCGGGCTTCACCGCCGATCCGGATTGCAGCGTTCCGGCGGTCAGCCGGATCCGATGGGCGGCGGCGTCCACGTCGGCGGGTACGGTCACCAGGGTGTCGTCCATCCGCTGGTAGGTAATCGTATTGGGATAGTCGAACACCACCGTTTTCCAACGGGTTTCGTCGGTGGTCAGCGGCGGCACCGCCTCGCCGTCGCGGGTGAACTGCGACACCGACCAGATGCCGTACAGCGGAGGTTTGGGTCGATCAGGCCCGCCACCACGCCAGGCGTGCCAGCCACCGTGCACCAGCGCCGCCGCAATCCAGATGCCGAGCGCGACCTGCGCCAATGCCGCGATACGGCGAGATCTCGTGGTGTGGAACGGATGCGGCACGGTGGAAGGGCCGGTGGTGCGGTTGAGCAGCAAAGCTTGCATCAGCCGCGGCGCCTCGGGAGTCAGCAGCACCAGCGACATCAGCAGAAAGTGCGTGGATGAAATCTTCTCCGGCACATCGAAGGTCATGTTCAGTACGACGATCTGCAGTGTGTCGATCAGGGTCAGCAGCGCGCCGAGCAGCGCGGTCCGCGGAATGAACAGCAAGACCGCCGCAGTGAGTTCCGCGGCGCCGAGCAGCATCTCGTACGGTCTCGACACACCTACCTGCGACCACAGCACGGCCATCGGCGTGAGGTCACCGTAATTGGTCAGCAGCGTGGTCAGCGAGGGCTGCGGCATCTGCGTCGGAATCGCCTTGGCGAAGCCGAAGCTCAACATCTGGCCGGCCAGCAACAGCCGGATGACGAGGAGATACCAGCCTGCGAGCGTGCGATAGTGCGTGCGGCGCCGGTCCAGCACCGACCACACCGCCGTCCCGGCCACAGCGACGGCCAGGATGCAGAACAACAGCACCCAGAAAATGGTCTGGTCACCGACGCCGTTCGGATACAGCTGTGCGGTGGTACCGAACAGGTGCTGGCTCACCCAGTTCAGGGCGGGCTGCATTTTCTGGATATGCCAGTACTGCGCGTCGTAGCCCAGCCAGCGGCCGAACCATCCGGTCAGCACGAAGACGATCGGCGGAGTCAGTAAGCAGAACAAGCCGAAGTACAGGAAGCAGAACCGGAACGCGATGCGGGTGAGCGGTTTCCACCCCGCCGGCTCGGGACCGGTTCGCCCGAGGACGCCGGTCACTGCTGCATTCTCGGATCGTGTGCGGGGTCGGGATACATGGGAGGGCAACCACGCTCGTTCGCCTCGGAGCGTAGTTCGTAATGCCAGGGCTCGTTGCGGTAGATCTGGCACAGTCCGTATTCGGCGCCGTGCCCGGACAGCCACATACTGGCGTCGAAGCCGAGGTCGATCGCGTTGCCGGACACGTGCGCAGAGGTGTCCGCGGAGGCGACCCATCGGACCGCTTCGGCTTCCGAGCCGTACGTCGAGACCGCTTCACGACGAAGCTGATTCTGGTAGGCCGGCGAACGCCATCCGCTGTTGACATAGAACTCGATGCCCTCGCCAGCGGCAGCCGCCGCCGCTTCGCGCAAGGCGTGAAGCAGAGCGGAGTCGAGGTTGGCTATGCCGGGATACTCGTCATCGAACACTGTTATGCCGCCGGGCAGGGCACCGTCCTCCTCGGTAGCCCTGCCGCTGGGGCCGCCGCGAAGGACTTCGCGGAACGAGGGCACCCATGACCATGCTGATCGATGGACGCGGGTTTTGACGATCGCGGCGGTGACGGCGCCCAGGCCGACGCCGGTGGGCCTGCGAGTCCTGGGGGACCTTGTTCGCGTGGCGGTTGTTCGACTCATGCTGCCAGTCAAGGCAGCGTGATGTTGCCAGCCCATATGTGGTTTTCGGTATGCCGACGATATGCGCGGGTTCGTAGCATCGGGAGTATGCGTGTGCTGGTCGTCGAGGACGAGCCCTATATGGCAGAAGCCATCCGCGATGGGCTGCGCCTGGAAGCGATCGCCGCCGACATCGCCGGTGACGGCAACACCGCTCTGGAACTGCTGAGCACCAATGCCTACACCATCGCTGTCCTCGACCGCGACATCCCCGGCCCCTCCGGCGACGAGATCGCCCAACGCGTTGTCGCTTCCGGCAGCGGCATGCCGATCCTCATGCTCACTGCTGCCGACCGTCTGGATGACAAGGCCACTGGGTTCGAACTCGGCGCCGACGACTACCTCACCAAGCCGTTCGCACTCCGAGAGCTCGTGCTCAGGCTCAGAGCACTCGACCGCAGGCGCGCACACAACAGACCGCCCGTGCGCGAGATCGCGGGCCTGCGGCTGGACCCGTTCCGCCGCGAGGTCTACCGCGACGGCCGCTACATCGCGCTCACCCGCAAACAGTTCGCCGTACTCGAAGTCCTCGTCACCGCCGAAGGCGGTGTCGTCAGCGCTGAAGAGCTCCTGGAGCGGGCGTGGGATGAGAATGCCGACCCGTTCACCAACGCCGTGCGCATCACCGTCTCGGCACTGCGCAAACGCCTCGGCGAACCCTGGATCATCGCTACCGTCGCCGGCGTCGGCTACCGCATCGACAACACAGCACCCAGCACCGGGCGTGCGGGAGTGGCTCGTGGATAGGGCGCCCGGGTTGAGCGTTCGCCTCAAACTCACCCTCAGCTACGCCGGGTTCCTCATGCTCGCAGGCGTCTTGCTGCTCGCTGCTGTGTGGGTGTTCCTGCTGCGGGGGCGTACCTCAGCCGGCAGTCTCGTTCCCAGCTTCTCCAATCTCCTGCGCGTCTTCGACCCAAGCAGCAACTTCGGCCCAGTCGTCTTCGTTCCAGCGGCAGCCGTTGTGCTGGCGTTCCTGCTGGTGTTCGGTCTGCTGGGCGGGTGGATTCTCGCCGGCCGCATGCTCGCCCCGCTGAATCGCCTCACAGAGGCCACACGCATGGCCGCGAACGGATCGCTCTCCCACCGAATCCGGCTACCGGGCCGCAGAGATGAGTTCCGCGAACTTGCTGACAGCTTCGACGCCATGCTCGCACAGCTCGAAGCACATGTCGCCGAACAGCAGAGGTTCGCCGCCAACGCCTCCCACGAACTGCGGACCCCGCTGGCGATCACCCAGACCCTCCTCGATGTGGCCCGCAACGATCCGAACCGCGATAGTGGCGAGCTCACCGAACGTCTCCGCGCTGTCAACGCCCGAGCGATCGAACTCACCGAGGCATTGCTCCTGTTCAGCCGTGCCGACCAGCGATCCTTCACCCGCGAACACGTCGACCTGTCCCTCATCGCCGAAGAAGCCACCGAAACACTGCTTCCCCTCGCAGAGAAGCACGGCCTCACCATCGAAACCTCCGGGGACATCAGCCCCACCGTCGGCTCACCCGCGCTCTTGCTTCAGCTGGCCACGAACCTCCTGCACAACGCCATCGTCCACAACGTCCCCGAACACGGCACCGTGCAGGTCGACACCGCCACCGGCCCCGAATCCGTCATGCTCACTGTCGAAAACACCGGCGACAAACTCACCCCACATCTCGTCTCGACACTCACCGAACCGTTCCAGCGTGGCACCGAACGCATCCGCAGTGACCACGCAGGTGTCGGCCTCGGCCTGGCCATCGTCAAAAGCATCACCCGAGCACACGACGGAACCCTCACCCTCACCCCCCGGGCCGCTGGGGGGCTGTGTGTCACGGTGCAACTACCCGCCGCGCCACCGCACACCCGGAGCTGACGACCAGCGGGAACGCCGCACGGCTCCGACCCGGCCGAGATCGCCCAGTGCCTCTGAGCCGACCAGCACGCGCCACCGACAGGCAAGATCGAAAACCGTTCTCTACCAGTGGATTACGCCATGCCCGAACCCGAGCTTCGCCGCACCCCGCTTGGTAGCGACCAGCTCCGGTTCCTTGCCCAGCAGCGTCCATCGGTCGATCAGCTCGTCCTGGTCCAGCTCCCTTATCACCCGCGGCAAGCTACACCCGCGCCGACCAGCACCGAGCCGCTTTTACTACGGCTTCATGTACCAGGTGACACGATCCTTACCGGCAACCCGTCAGGATTTACGTCGTTATGCGGAGGTCTGCCTCACTACGCTGGGGGTATGCGAATTTCAGTTGCGGCGGACGAGCGGGTGGGTGTGGCCGAGCAGCTCGTTGTGGAACTGGACAGGCGGGGGCTCGAGACCCTGGTGCACGGGGCGTTATCGGATATCGAGCGGAACGACTGGGCCTGGGCCAGTGCGGCGGCGGCGCGGGATGTGATCGAGGGGCGGGCCGACCAGGCGATCGTGTGCTGTTGGACCGGAACGGGTGCGTCGATCGCCGCCAATAAGGTCGCGGGGATCAGGGCCGCGCTGTGCGGTGATGCCGTGACGGCGGCCGGTGCGCGGAAATGGAATGACGCGAATGTGCTTGCGTTGAGCCTGCGTTCGACTTCCAGCGCGGAGCTTACGGAGATTCTGGACGCCTGGTTCAGCGGCGAGGCGAGTACGGATCCGGATGACCGCGCCAATATCGCCCATCTCTCGAAGATCGAACGCGGTCACTGATCGGTCCTGGTCCGCCTACACCGCTTGTAACGATCCGTCCAGAG
>NZ_JBSGEQ010000004.1:333498-333610 GCF_053602975.1 Nocardia sp. NPDC004278 | reverse complement strand
GCCAGAGCCAGAGCCAGAGCCAGAGCCAGAGCCAGAGCCAGAGCCAGAGCCAGAGCCAGAGCCAGAGCCAGAGCCAGAGCCAGAGCCAGAGCCAGAGCCAGGGGTGAGCGCG
>NZ_JBSGEQ010000004.1:275812-333400 GCF_053602975.1 Nocardia sp. NPDC004278 | reverse complement strand
CGAGGTTGGGGTGAGCGCGAGGTTGGGGTGAGCGCGAGGTTGGGGTGAGCGCGAGGTTGGGGTGAGCGCGAGGTTGGGGTGAGCGCGAGGTTGGGGTGAGCGCGAGGTTGGGGGTGGTCGTTGCTGCGCTCATTGACAGCATGCTGTCAAATGTGACAGCATGCTGTCATGACGATGAGAACTGTCCACCAGGCCGTCTACAACACGCTCGCCGACTGGGAGGTTGGTGCCGCGACCGCGCATATCAACAATCCGCGGTGGCAGCTCGCTCCTGGGACATTCCGGGTGCGGACCGTCGGGCCGACGCGGGATCCGATCACCACAATGGCGGGAGTCCGCATCGTGCCGGATGTGGCGCTCGCCGATATCACCCCAGCCGACAGTGCGATGCTGATCCTGCCGGGGGCCGATCTGTGGATGACCGGCGAAGAACTGGCGCCCTTCACGCACAAGGCCCGGGAGTTCGTCGACGCGGGGGTACCGGTCGCGGGGATCTGCGGCTCCACCTTCGGTTTGGCGAAGGAGGGGCTGCTCGATGACCGGGCGCACACCAGCAATGCGGTCGAAGTTCTTCAGTACAGCGGGTATTCGGGTGCCGCGCACTATGTCGCCGAACCCGCCGTGACCGGCGATAACGTGATCACGGCCAGCGCGGTGGCGCCCTTCGAATTCGCGCGTGAGGTGCTCGACCTGCTCGGCGTCTACGAGCCGCGCATCCTCGACGCCTGGTACCGGTTGTACGGGCACGGCGATCCGACGGGCTATGCCGAACTCGCCGAATACGAGATGGCATCGTCGCAGACATGAGCGATACGCCCGAACAAGAGCTATTCAGCACCGCGGCGATCACCTCGTTCCGGCTGAACGGCCAATTCCTCACCATTGCAGAGGAATTGGCCGGTCCGGCGGGGCTGACCGCCGCCTGGTGGCAGGTGCTCGGCGCGGTGCTGCGCGGACCGCTGCCGGTCTCCGGGATCGCCCGCGCGATGGGCATCACCCGCCAGAGTGTGCAGCGCATCGCGGATCTCTTGGTGGACAAGGGACTTGCCGAGTATCGGCCCAACCCGGCGCACCGGCGCGCGAAACTCGTCGCGGTCACCGAGGCCGGCCGCGATGCGATCAAACGCATCAACCCGCAGCATGCGGTCCTCGCCGCACACCTCGCCGACGAACTGGGCCCCGAACAGTTCACCCTGACCGTCCAGGTCCTGACCCGACTCTCCGCCGCCCTGGACGCCATCACCGACGAAACCTGAACTCCCAGTCGCAGTTCCGCGCGCAATCAGCCCGTGACCGGCGCGTCAGTGATCGGACAACCGAGCGCGCTCGTGTGCAACTGCGCAACGCACTCGCGCTCAACTTGCGCAACCGCGCCACGTAGTCGCGCGTAACCGCTGAACCGCTCGCGGGTGACTGCTGAACCCGCTTGCGCGTGGTCGCCGAACCGCTCGCGGGTGACTGCTGAACCCGCTCGCGGGTGACCGCTGAACCGCTCGCGGGTGACCGCTGAACCGCTCGCGGGTGACTGCTGAACCGCTCGCGGGTGACCGCTGAACCCGCTTGCGCGTGGCCGCTGAACCCGCTTGCGCGTGGCCGCTGAACCGCTCGCGGGTGACTGCTGAACCCCGCTTGCGCGTGGCCGCTGAACCGCTCGCGGGTGACTGCTGAACCCGCTTGCGCGTGACTGCTGAACCGCTCGCGGGTGACTGCTGAACCTGCTCGCGCGTAACCGTCCAATGCGCTCGCGCACACCTTGCACCCCGCACGACAGTCGCACCGTTGTGAACCCCGCACGAAATGGGGATCGAGGCAAAGGGTGCGACTGCCGCCCGGATCAGTCGAAGGGTTTGTCGGTGCGGCCTATCAGGTCGGCGACCGAATCGACGACCAGGGTTGGGCGGTAGGGGAATTGCTCGATGGATGCGCGGCTGGAGATGCCGGTGGTGACCAGGATGGTTCGCATGCCCGCCTCGAGGCCGGAGACGATATCGGTATCCATGCGGTCGCCGATCATGACGGTCGACTGAGAGTGGGCGCCGATTCGGCGCAGTGCCGAGCGCATCATCAGCGGGTTCGGCTTGCCGACGTAATACGGCTCCTTGCCGGTCGCGCGGGTGATCAGCGCGGCGACCGAACCGGTCGCTGGCAGCAGACCGTCGCGGGACGGGCCGGTCGCGTCCGGATTGGTCGCGATGAACCGCGCGCCGCGCTCGACCAGGCGAATCGCGGTGGTGATCGCCTCGAAGGAGTAGGTGCGGGTTTCGCCGAGCACCACGTAGTCGGGATCGCTATCGGTCAGCACATACCCGATTTCGTGCAGTGCGGTGGTGAGTCCGGATTCGCCGACGACATAGGCGGTTCCGTTGGGGCGCTGGTCGTTCAGGAAGGTCGCGGTGGCCAGCGCCGAGGTCCAGATCGCCTCCTCCGGGATATCGAGTCCGGTGTGGCGCAGGCGGGCCTGCAGATCGCGCGGAGTGCGGATGGAGTTATTGGTGAGCACCAGGAACGGGATCTCATTGGCCCGCAGCTCCGCGAGGAACTTATCGGCACCGGGCACCAGATGGTCTTCGTGCACCAGCACGCCATCCATATCGGTGAGGTAGGACAGGATCGGTTCAGCCGGTGTGGTCACGAGTCAATTGTCGGCTATCGGCCAGCCCACCGGGCGAATACCCATCCTGATGCGACCATCCCCACACCATCCGCGCCGAGCTACCGCGTCCACCGCACCAGCGAGGTGTGCACATCGAGCGTGAGGGTCTGCTGCCTACGCACAGCCACGGGGCATCCCGCACACGGTGTGGAGTCTGTTGCCGAATTTGGCGCGGCTTTGGTCGTGGCACAGGTCACGTGCCTATGTGGACAGCTGAGGCGCAATCATGCCCGCCGCTAGGTGATTTGGTCGGTCGCTGTGACGGTGGTGTGGCGGCACGATTGCACGTTCGGCGTATTCGGCAACAGACTCTGTGGGTTGTGCGCGACGCCTATTCGATATGCGAGAGCAAATCGGATGGCGGGTGCCATGGTTGCGTGACTTGCCGCATTCGATGTGGCCCCGTCGGGAATGGCGGTCGAGTTGGTGTGGGCCTTTGGTATGGCCCTGCACACAGGTCGAGCCGCGCTGACTATGGTCGAGGGGAGGCCGTGTGAGAAGCGATCGCGCAGCGCCCAGGTACGCCGATCGAGGTGCGGGAACTCCCGTGTCGCCCTTGCGGTTGTACCGGGATGCGGTCGCGGGACGCATGCGGCCGACGGTGTGCGGAACCTCCCGTACCGACCGTTGAGCGAAGCGACAGGAGTGGCGCATATGGGTGATCTCAAGCTCGGATACAAGGCGTCGGCGGAGCAGTTCGGGCCGCGGGAACTGGTGGAAATCGCGGTGCTGGCCGAGGAGCACGGCCTCGACAGCGCGACGGTCAGCGATCATTTCCAGCCGTGGCGGCACAAGGGCGGGCACGCACCGTTCTCATTGGCCTGGATGGCGGCGGTCGGTGAGCGCACCAAGCGCATCCAACTCGGCACCTCGGTGCTCACCCCGACCTTCCGCTACAACCCAGCCGTCATCGCGCAGGCCTTCGCAACGATGGGCTGTCTGTACCCGGACCGCATCATGCTCGGTGTCGGCAGCGGTGAGGCGCTCAATGAGATTGCGACCGGCTACACCGGCGAATGGCCGGAATTCAAGGAGCGTTTCGCCCGGCTGCGCGAATCCGTCGATCTCATGCGCGCACTGTGGACCGGCGAGCGCACTGATTTCGACGGCGAGTACTACAAGACCGTCGGTGCCTCGATCTACGACGTGCCCAAGGGCGGCATCCCGATCTACATCGCGGCGGGCGGACCGCTGGTGGCGCGCTATGCGGGACGCGCGGGTGAGGGTTTCATCTGCACCTCCGGCAAGGGCATGGACCTCTACACCGAGAAGTTGATGCCGGCCGTCGCCGAGGGTGCGGCCAAGGTCGGCCGCACCGTCGAGCAGATCGACCGGATGATCGAGATCAAGATCTCCTACGACACCGATCCCGAACTGGCACTGGAGAACACCCGCTTCTGGGCCCCGCTCTCGCTGACCGCAGAGCAGAAGCACTCCATTACCGACCCGATCGAAATGGAGGCCGCCGCCGACGCCCTCCCGATCGAGCAGATCGCCAAGCGCTGGATCGTCGCCAGCGATCCGGACCAGGCCGTCGAGCAGATCAAGCCCTACCTCGACGCGGGCCTCAACCACCTGGTCTTCCACGCCCCCGGCCACGACCAGCGTCGCTTCCTGGACCTCTTCCAGCGCGACCTGGCCCCCCGCCTGCGCGCACTGGGCTGAGCCATCGCCTCGGCGCGCCCGCTTCCATGGGCGCGCCGAGACGCGCGACTCGCCCAAGCCGCGCTCACCCACCACATAGCGCAGGTCGCGCCGGTCCCCCGCACCCTGTGTCGGCCTTCGCGATCGCTCTGACACCTGCGCTGGGTGTACATGGTGCGGCCGTGTTCCACCCGGTCGATCGGCCGCGCCGATAAACGTGCGACTCGCTCAGGCTGCCGTGCTGACCGCACTGGATTGCGCAGGTCGCGGGATTCCCGCACCCTGTGTCGGCCTTCGCGATCGCTCTGACACCTGTGCCGAGGTGTTCGGCGTGCGGTTGTTGTTCCGCTTGGTCGAGTTGGGCGTGCCGAGAATGTGTGACTTCCTAGGCTGCAGTGCTGACCGCACTGGATTGCGGAGGTCGCGGGGATTCCGGCACTCTTTGTCGGCCTTCGCGCTCGTTCTAGCGCACCCGTGTGGGTGTAAAGGGTGCGGCTGTGTTCGGGCCCGGACTAGCCCCGGGTAAGGGCGAAGATGCGCAGGTCGCGGGTGGTGCGGGTGCGGTAGGCGTGGTATGCGCCGGTGACCTCGACAAAGCGGGCGAATATGGCGTCTTTGTCGGTCTCGACCAGGTCGGCCCGGACCGGAATGCGCTGACCCGCAATGGCGACGGTGGCCTTCGGATTCGCCAGCAGATTGGCCGACCATGCCGGATGTTTTTCCTGGCCGAAGTTGCTGCCGATCACATACAGCGTGGCGCCGTCGTGCACATAGAGCAGTGGCTGGGTGCGCGGCTGGCCGGATTTGCAGCCGATGGTGGTCAGCAGGATGACCGGTGCGCCGATCGGGCCGAGGATCGTGTACTTGGCGTCGGTGCGCTCGAGCACGGCCCGATCCAGCGGCGTGATCTGCCGGATGAACCATGAACCGGGCTTGGTGGCAGCGAACTTACTCGCCACGCGGGCAAGAAGATTGGTGTTCGAACCCCACTGGTGGTTCGGGAACTGCTCGGCCATGCCCGGACTATATCCGGGTGCGTCGCCAACAGCATGAGTGATCGCGATCTCGCTGGACCGTCGAGGTAGCCGCGGGTTCACTAAGCTCTCGACTATGGCCGACTCCGCTCCATCCGCTGTGTACATCGCATCTCCGGAGGGTGACACCGGAAAATCGACGGTGGCGCTCGGAATGCTCCAGATGCTGTGTGCGAGCACCGCCCGGGTCGGCGTCTTCCGGCCCATCACCCGCTCGACCACCGAACCGGACTACATCCTGGAGCTGCTGCTCGAGCACAGCACCGCCGATATCGACTACGCGCAGGCCACCGGCGTCACCTATGAGCAGGTGCACGCCGATCCGGATGCCGCGATCAGTGAGATCGTCATGCGCTTCCATGAGGTCGCGAAGTTGTGCGACGCGGTGGTGATCGTCGGCAGCGACTACACCGATGTGGCCAGCCCGAGCGAACTGCGCTTCAATGCCCGCATCGCGGTGAACCTCGGCGCGCCCGTGCTGCTGGTGGTCCGCGGTTCGGGCCGCACACCGGACGAGGTCAAACAGCTGGCCGAGCTGTGTGCGAGCGAACTGTCGCTCGAACATGCGCATCTGGTGGCCATTATTGCCAATCGTTGCGATCCGGAGCATTTGGATGAGGTCCGCGCGGCGCTGGGCGGCTTCGATGTGCCGTCGTGGACATTGCCCGAGGTGCCGCTGCTGATTTCGCCGACTATGGCCGAGCTGTGTACCGCGATCGGCGGCAAAATGTACAGCGGCGATATGGAATTGCTGCAGCGCGAGGCATTGCAGGTCATGGTCGGCGGCATGACCGCCGAACATATTCTGGAGCGGCTGGTCGACGGCGTCGTGGTGGTCGCACCAGGGGACCGTTCCGACGTATTGCTCAGTGCGGTGAATGCACATGAGGCGGAGGGCTTTCCGTCGCTATCGGGCATCATCATGAACGGTGGCATGCTGCCGCATCCGGCGATCGCCAGGCTGATGAGCGGCCTCAAACCGAAGCTGCCGATCCTCACCACCGAGCTGGGCACCTACGACACCGCGAGCGCCGCCTACCGCACCCGCGGGCGGATGTCGGCGGGCAGTCCGCGCAAGGTCGATACCGCGCTGGCGCTGATGGAACAGCACGTCGACGCGTCGGAGTTATTGCAGCGCATCGAGATTCCGGATACCTCGGTGGTGACACCGCAGATGTTCGAATATCAGCTGATCGAACGCGCCAGGGCCGATCGCAAGACCATTGTGCTGCCGGAGGGCGACGACGACCGCATCCTGCGCGCGGCCGGTCGGGTATTGCAGCGCAAGATCGCGGATCTGATGATCCTCGGCGACGAGGCGGCGGTGCGTGCCCGCGCCGCGGAACTCGGCGTCGACATCTCGGCCGCGCGGGTACTCGATCCGCGCACCTCGGGTTATCTCGACGAATTCGCCACGGAGTACACCGAACTGCGCAAGCACAAGGGTATGACGCTCGACCGCGCTCGCGAAACCATGGCCGATATCTCGTATTTCGGCACCATGATGGTCCATCGGGGCATTGCCGATGGCGTGGTGTCCGGTGCCGTGCACACCACGGCGCACACCATCCGGCCATCCTTCGAGATCATCAAGACCGTGCCGGGCGTCGCAACCGTCTCCAGTGTGTTCCTCATGTGTCTGGCCGATCGGGTGCTCGCCTATGGTGATTGCGCGGTCGTCCCCGACCCGACCTCGGAACAGCTGGCCGATATCGCGATCTCCTCGGCGCGCACCGCGGCCCGCTTCGGCATCGAGCCGCGCGTCGCGATGCTGTCCTATTCGACCGGTGAGTCCGGCAGTGGCGTGGATGTGGACAAGGTGCGGGTCGCGACCAAACTGGTGCGCGAGCGCGAGCCGGATCTGCTGGTGGAGGGCCCGATCCAGTACGACGCCGCGATCGAACCCACCGTCGCGACCACCAAACTTCCCGACTCCGAGGTGGCGGGGCGAGCAACGGTTTTCGTCTTTCCCGATCTCAACACCGGCAACAACACCTACAAGGCGGTGCAGCGCAGCGCCGGCGCGATCGCGATCGGCCCGGTGTTGCAGGGGCTGCGCAAGCCGGTCAATGATCTGTCCCGTGGTGCGCTGGTCGCCGATATCGTGAATACCGTTGCGATCACGGCGATCCAGGCGCAGGAGGGCTGACCCGGTGCCGTCGTTCGATGCGAGCACCTCGGCCTCGCACCGCTCCCACACCAGTGGCTCGCGACACACGGGCGCCATGATGCGGAAGAACGCGGTCGTCGCCGTGGTTGCCGACAGCGTGCGGGGAACGCGCGAGATGCAGGAGGCATGATGACCAAGGATGCCGATGACCTGGTGTTGGTGATCAATTCCGGTTCGTCGTCGATCAAATACCAACTGCTGGACCCGGAGTCGGGTGTGGTCGCCGCATCCGGCATGGTCGATCGGATCGGTGAGGAGAACGCCGGGATCGAGCACAAGGTCGATGGCCGGACCATCGAACATCGCGGGCCGATCGCCGATCACACGGCGGGCCTGCGGCTGGTCTTCGATATGTTCGCCGAAACCGGTCACGATCTGGCCGCCGCGGGTGTGCGCGCGGTCGGGCACCGGGTGGTGCACGGCGGCGAGGTGTTCTACCGGCCGACGCTGCTCGATGACGCCGTGGTCGCGGCGATATCCGAGCTGTCCTCGCTGGCACCGCTGCACAATCCGGCGAATCTGGCGGGTATCGAGAGCGCGCGCGAACTGCTGCCGGGCGTACCGCAGGTCGCGGTCTTCGATACCGCGTTCTTCCACGGCCTGCCCGATGCCGCCAAAACCTATGCCATCGATGCGAAAATCGCTGCTGCGCAGGGCATTCGGAAGTACGGATTCCATGGCACCTCGCACGAGTACGTCTGCGGCCGGGTCGCCGCACTGCTCGAGCGGGATCCGGCCGAGCTGAATCAGATCATCTTCCATCTCGGCAATGGCGCATCGGCGTCGGCGATTCGCGGCGGCCACCCGATCGATACGACCATGGGGCTCACGCCGCTGGAGGGTCTGGTGATGGGTACCAGGGGCGGGGATCTCGATCCCGGGATCATCGCGCATCTGGTCCGCTCGGCGCATATGGATATCGACCAGATCGACGAAATGCTCAACCGCAACTCCGGACTCAAGGGCCTGTCCGGCGTCAACGATTTCCGTGAACTGCAGCGGCTCATCGACGCGGGCGACGCCGCGGCTCGCCTGGCCTACGACGTCTATATCCACCGGCTACGCCGCTACCTGGGCGCATACCTGATCGAACTGGGCAGCGTCGACGCCATCACCTTCACCGCCGGAGTCGGCGAGAACAGTCCGCAGGTCCGTGCCGACGCGCTGGCCGGGCTGTCCCGGTTCGGCATCGAGGTCGACCCGGCTCGCAACGCCGCAGGGGAACACACGGCCCGCCATATCTCCACACCCGGCGCCGAGGTGGCCGTACTTGTCGTGCCGACCAACGAGGAATTGGCGATCGCCCGCGCCGCGCAACGT
Organism: Nocardia sp. NPDC004278; assembly: GCF_053602975.1. Lineage (NCBI taxonomy): Bacteria > Bacillati > Actinomycetota > Actinomycetes > Mycobacteriales > Nocardiaceae > Nocardia > Nocardia sp. NPDC004278. The sequence continues at coordinate 324,579 of NZ_JBSGEQ010000004.1, read as the reverse complement.
GTTGTCGCAGCTCAGGGCGCTGGCTGAGGGGTCGGGCCCGGGCTCTGGAAAACCTCACGAAATCCTCACACTCGATCGGTCAGGATGGGTGTCGGATCAGGTTCGCGCTGGACACCGAAGCCGGGGCGGACCATCCGCCGCGATCGGGACCGCGATGCCCTCGCCACTCTCGATGTGTCCGCTCCGGCTGCCCCCGGGGCGGGCGGGACGCACGCGGATTCCCGGGTCGTCGGTATGCCGACTGCTCCGCGAACCTGTATCCGAAGCTCCCCCGTCTCCCCGGGCCTTTTGCCGGTCGTTGGGAGGCGGGGGACTGTCGTCGCGGGCAGACGGTTCTGAGCGTGCTCGGTTCTGGGGGTACCCGGTGAGTTACCCATGTTCTACGAGATCAGTTGTCCGGCTTCGAATCTAGATCCAAGTCTTGGCTCGGATCGAGTTCGCCAGGTCGACCAGCGCGTAGCGGTGGGTGCGGCCCGGGGCACTGCGGGCGAGGGCGCGCAGTCCGGCTTCGATGCCCGCGCGCAGGTCGCGCTCGGTGAAGGGGGCACCGAAGAGAGTCGCGTCGTCGCCTCTGGGTGAGTTGCCTGCTTGCAGCCAGGCCAGTGCGGTACCGAGGACGAGCACGCGCATCTGGGTCGCGCGGCCTTCGCTGGTCGGCAGGTCGAGAATGCGCAAGGCCGAAATGTGCAGGGTGGATTCGGGGAGTTCGGCGACCGGCGCGGAGGTGAGCAGCAGCAGCACGGCGGTCATCCGGGCCGTGGTGTAGTGCCGGGAGGCGGCAGGTACCTCGTCGAGGGCGCGCACCGCATCGTCGACCCGGCCTGCCACCGCGAGTTGTCTGGCCAGGCCGAAGGCGGCGCTCACCGCCGCGTGGTCGGTGCGCCAGGCGGTGCTGTAGAACTTCTCCGCGCAGGCGTGCCACCGCTGCGGATCCTCGGAATCCCAGTGCTGCAGGACAAGTTCCGCGGTGGCCGCGAGGGCGAGCTTGGGCGCGATCTCACCGGGCAGCACTCGGAGTACCGCATCGAAACTGGTGTAGGCCCGCTCGAAATCCAATTCCAGCAGTTGGGCCTGGCCCAGATACCAGTCGATGCGCCAGTCGTGATCGCCGGCGATCCGCGACAGCATCTGCCGTACCACGGCCGATTCACCGAGTTCGAGTCGGAGCCGGGCCTCGGCCAGGGTCAGCTCCAGATCCAGTTCGCCCAGCGCATCGTCGGTATCGGCGGCGCCGCGCATCCTGGCCTCCTGCAATGCGGCGAGCGCATCCCGCGGCTCGGCCTGCGCGGCGGCCGCGAGTACCGGGACCGTCGCGTCGGCCGGGTCGATGAGCGGAACCGCAAGGGCCGTGGCCACTTCGCCCGCGCGCAGCAGTTTGCTCCTGGCGATGCCGTCGGCGTAGGCGTCGGTCTGGCTGATCAACTCCTCGGTGCCGAAGTTGCCACGTTGTGGACTGAAGACTGTGGACAGCTGTGGATGTTCGGTGCCGGTCTCCATGGATATGATCTCGCGCAGCACTCCGGCCAATTGGGCGGACATGGCGCGGGCGGAGGGGAAGCGGCGCTCGGGATCCGGATCGGTCGCACACAGCAGGGCGCGATAGAAGGACTCGTAGCGCTGGAGTACCGGCTGGTCGGCGGGGTCCGGAATGCCATCGAGGTAGCGCCCCCGCTCCATCGGCATGCCCAGCGTCAGCACGGCCAGCGTCCGCCCGACCGTGAAGGTGTCGGTGGCCACCGTCGGACCGGTCCTGGCGATCTCCGGCGCCTGGAATCCCCTGGTGCCGTACAGATTTCCGTAGGCGCCGATGGTCGCGACGGCACCGAGATCGATGAGTTTGACCTGATCCTCGGTGACCATGATGTTGTCGGGTTTGAGGTCGTTATAGGTCAACCCGATCGAATGCAGATAATCCAGCGCGGGCAGGATCTCCAGCACGTACGCGATGGCCTCGGTGACCGGCATCCGCTCCGGCCGCGGGTAGGTGTCGAGGATGTCGCGCAGTGAGCGACCGCCGACGTACTCCATGACGATGTAGCCGATCGACGCACCGTCCGGACCGGTGTGCTCGACGAAGTTGTGGATCTTGACGATGCTGGGATGTGCCACCTCGGCGAGGAATTGGCGTTCGGCAACGGCCACCGCTTGCGCGTCGGTGTCACCCGCATGCAGCAAACCCTTCAGGACCACCCAGCGATCGCTGACATTGCGGTCGATCGCGAGGTAAACCCAGCCGAGCCCGCCGTGCGCGATACAGCCCTGGATCTCGTACTGGCTCGACACGATATCGCACTCGTGCAGTGACGGGCGGAAATCATATGGCGCGCCGCAGGTTTGGCAGATGCCCGCACTCATCGCCGGTCGGATCGCGGTGGCGCGGCCGACCGGGCTGCCGCAGCGCCAACAGTAGCGCCTGCCCTCGGCGACAACGGGATCGACGAGCACCGCGGTCCGTGGATCGGCGGGCGGGACCGCAGCGATCGTGACGAGTCCGGCACCGAGTTTGCGTGTCGTCGGCCGCGAGCGCGCGGTGCGGGCGCTGCGACCAGAGGTGCGGATGGTTGCGGCGGAGGTCGGTTCGGCGGGTGGGTTCCAAGCGCCGACGGTGAATTCGGCGGCCAAGTCGTCGCGGCGACCGGTTTCGCTGGACTCGGGTTCGCGCCAGATCGTATCGGCGGATGAGGGGTGGTGCGGAACCGATTCCGCGGTCTGCTCGGCAGGTTCCTCTTGCTCGGTTTCGGTCGAATCGGGGGAATCCTCGGAAGGGACATCGTGCGGTGGCGTCATCGCCGTCAGTCCTGATAGGTAGCCGCGGGCGGTGCTGGGACCGGGCCCAGGGCGGTGAGGTACTGCTGGTAGAGCCGAACCCAGGTGCCATCGTTGCGGATGCGCTCCAGCGTGCCGTTGACGAAGCGGACCAGGTCGTCATTGCCCTTTGGTATTCCGATGCCGTAGGGCTCGGAACTGATACTGGGGCCGACCATTTCGGTATAGGACGAGTCCTGTGTGGCGAGACCCGCGAGCACGGCGTCATCGGTGCTGACCGCGTCGACTTGGCGCTGCTGCAGGACGACCAAACAGTCGGCCCAGGTGGGCACGGTGAGGATGGTCGCGGCGGGCTGGCTGCGACGCATCTGGTCCAGCGAGGTGGTGCCCGAGACGATGCACACCCGTTTACCAGCCAGATCGGCCAGCGTGCGGATACCGGAGTTCTTCACCACGAGCACGCGCTGATACGACTGCAGATAGACGGTGGAGAAGGTGACCCGCTGGCGCCGTTCGCAGTTGATCGTCATGGTCTTGGCGACCAGGTCGACGCTGTGATTCTGCAGCGCGCTCTCACGCTCGGCCGAACCGAGACTGCGGTATTCGATTTGATCCGGATTGCCGAACAGATCGCGGGCGACCTCTCTGGCGATATCGGCGTCGAAGCCGACAACGCTGCCGCTGACGGGATCACGGAAGCTGAAAAGGTTGCTGCCGGTGTCCAATCCGACCACCAGGCGACCGCGGGCTCGGATCGCGTCGATGGTCGGGCCGTGGGCGCTCGCGCCGGCACCGGTGGGCCGCAGGCTGGCGGTCGCATCGCCGCATAGTGCATCGCGTTCCGGCGCGACCGGTGCATTCGTCGGTATCGTAACGGCCTGCGCGGGCAGCGGCGGCTCGGTGTACTTGACGGTCTTCGGGGTGATCGTCGCATCCGAGCCGGAGGTACAACCCGCGAGCAGGGCCGTTGCGGCGAGCGCGGCGAGCAGTCCGCGCGCCCGGTTCACCGGTACTCCCGAAGTCGTGGCCAGATACCGAGGCCGACATAGGCCGCGGCGAGAATGCCGAGCACCAGGGCACCCGGGGCCAGGAAGTCCAGCGCAAGTGCCGCGCCGGAGATGTCGTCGCGCAATGTATCGCGGGTCTCGTCCAGGCCCTGGCCGAGCGCCCGGTCCAGTGCGTCCACCTGCGCCGCGGCATCGGCCGAACCGGGTCCGGTCGCCACCGTCGCCGCGCCGGTGAAATCGCCGTGCGCCAGTGCGTCGGTCATCCGCTGATGAGCCGCCCGCCAACGTCCGAGTGCCGCCCGGGCATTGGCGATCTCTCCGGCCGCTGGCGCGTCATCGGGATAGCCACCGAGCAGTTCGTTGAGCCGGGTGACGCTGGCCTCATAGGTCCGGTCGTAGTCGCCGCTGGCATCGCGCCGGACCAACTTCAGCGTCTCCGCCGAACGGGCCTGCTGGGTCAGGATCCGGCTCTCGGTCAATCGGGAGGCGGGCACCGCTCCATTGTCCCGCCCGCCGATCATCTCCGCCGCCGAGACCGATCCGGCGGTCAGTGTCCAGGCCAACAGGATCAGCATCGCGGCGGAGGCGAGCAGCAGTCCCGGATTGAGCACGCGGTGCCAGCGTTTCGACAGATCGAACTGCGCCCAGACCAGCGTGCCGAGCGCCACGATCAGCACGGCGATCGCGGGCCATGGCGGCTGGACGTGATGGCGCTGGGCCGTGCTGACCGCATCGGAGCGATGGCTCTGCAGCTGGGCGGCCATCGGCAGCAGGACGGTCTGCATCTGATTCGACGCCTCGCTCAGATACGCCGCGCCGACCGGATAGCCATTGCGGTTGTTCGCACGGGCGGTCTCGATCAGACCCGAATAGACCGGCAGGCCGGTGGCTATGCCCGCGCGCAGCCGGGTATCCGGATCGTCATTGCCGGCGGCCTGTCCGGCCGCGTGGCCCGTTTGCGTGACCAGCTCCGCGGACGCCTCGCCGAGCGCCTGGCTGTAGCGGTCGCGCACGGCTTGCGGTTCCAGGCCGCCCGAGATGAACGCGGTACTCGCGGCGGCGTCCGCGATGGATAGCGAGGTGTAGAGGTGATGCGAGGAGTTCGCGTCCGGCTCGGTTTCGTCGAGCAGGGTGTCCAGTGCATGCTGACGATCGTTGACCGTCGCGGCGGTCATCATGCCCGCGCCGAGACAGAGTCCGATCAGCAGTAAGCCGATGGCGATGAGCCGACCGGGCGTCGATAGCGCGAAGGACCGCAGGTTAGTCGGGTCCAAATGGGCGCGCAGTCCGGCCTCTCGCGGCACGTCGAGCCGCTCCGGCGCGGTATCGGCCGTGACCGATTTCGGCCGGGCCGCCGTTGTCGTTTCGAGCGCTGCCATCTCCACCTCCCCGGTTGGTGCGCACGTGTGCTCCTGCTGCGAGCTTATTGTGGTCTTACCGGCGGCGTGGCGTGTGCAATACCCCCGCCTCGGCTGGATGAGGATGGTAACCAGATGCGTGGTGACGGTGACGGCTGGTCCCGTGGTCCGGACGGACAGCGGCATTGGGGCCGCTTCGGCGCTGCCGGACTGCTGTTGCGGGCGCCGCTCGCCGGCGGCGGTTCGGCGGTCTTGTTGCAGCACCGTGCCCCGTGGAGTCATCAGGGCGGCACCTGGGCGCTGCCCGGCGGCGCCCGCGACAGTCACGAGACCCCGGTGCACGCGGCGGTCCGCGAGGCCTGGGAGGAGGCGGGTATCCATCCCACCGATGTGCGCGTGCGCGGCGAGCGGGTCACCGCGACCGCATTGAGCGGCTGGACCTACGTCACCGTGGTGGCCGATGCCGCGATGACGCTGCCGACCAGTCGCAACCGGGAGAGCAGTGCGCTGGCCTGGGTTCCGGAGGACGCGGTCGACAGCCATCCGCTGCACCCCGGATTCGCCGCTTCCTGGCCGGCGCTGCGTGCGGCTCCGGCGCGCGTCTGCCTCGACGAGGTGTATGTCGATGACGCGGATGCGGTCGCGGCCGTACTGCCGCGCACCGTCGACCTGGCCGACCAGGGATTCGTCTGGCTGCACGCCGAACCGGACGGGCCGGGCACGTTCGCCCGAATTGTCGACCAAGAGCTGGATTCGGCGGCGGTCGAGCAGCCGGATGCGGCCGATCCGATCCTGTCGCTCACCCGTGTGCAACTGCTGTCCTGAGGGATCGGTCGCAGCGCACACCTTCCGCGAACACGCCGTGGAAGTCGCTACAAGTGCGGTCTCGGGCCCGCGCGTACCGCACAAGGGACCTGCGGTCGAACCCGGAGCTATGTCGTGACGAGAGTGTGCTCGGTGGGTTTCGGCCCAGTTGAGTGTTCGTGAGTGGTGTCGGTTCGAGGTTGCTGTCTGTGGGTCAGCCGTGTCGGGTGATGCGCAGGGCCGGGCTGGGAGATTGTGCTTTCGGTGGGTTTCGGCGGTGTTGACCGTTCCTGAGTGGTGTCGATTCGAGATCGCTGTCTGTGGGTCAGCCGTGTCGGGTGATGCGCAGGGCCGGGCTGGGAGATTGTGCTTTCGGTGGGTTTCGGCGGTGTTGACCGTTCCTGAGTGGTGTCGATTCGAGATCGCTGTCTGTGGGTCAGCCGTGTCGAGTAATGCGCAGCGCTGGTCTGGGAGATCGCGGTTTCGGTGGGTTTCGGCCGCGTTGAGCATTCGCGAGCGGTGTCTGCTCGAGATCATCCTTCGCGAGTTGGCCGAATCGAACATCATCGCCGCACTGGGATCGGGTTGAGCGCGTCTCAGCCGAGGTGAGCGTTCTGCAACAGTGCGGACTTGAGCTGACGCGCCGCGGCCTCCGGGTCGCGGGCCTCGGTGATCGCTCGCACCACCACAACGCGCTCGGCTCCGGCCGCGAGGACCTCGGGCAGCCGCTCGGCGTCGATGCCGCCGATCGCGAACCACGGCCGGACCGGGTGGGCGTCGGCGGTGGAACGCACCAGGTCCAGGCCGGCGGCCTGACGTCCGGGCTTGGTCGGTGTTGCCCATACCGGACCGGTGCAGAAGTAGTCGATGTGCTCGTCGATCGCGGCGAGTCCGGCCTGGGCCCGGCTGCTCGTCGAGCGGCCGATCACCACATCGGGTCCGAGGATGCACCGCGCGTACCAGGGCGACAGATCGTTCTGGCCGAGGTGCAGCACATCCGCACCGGCGGCGAATGCGATATCGGCCCGGTCGTTCACCGCGACCAGCGCACCGTGTCGGCGGGCCGCGGCCTTCAGTTCGGCCAGCGCGCCGACTTCGGCCTTGGCCTCGAGCGGGCCGAACTTCGCCTCACCGGGCGACCCCTTGTCCCGGAGCTGAATGATGTCGACGCCGCCCGCGAGCGCCGCCTCGGCGAACCTGGCCAGGTCGCCCTTCTCCCTGCGGGCGTCGGTGCAGAGATACAGCCGGGCGGTAGCCAAACGCTCCCTGGGTGGTAGCGGCCGGTACTGGTGGGAGGGTTGCACGTGCTCGACCGTAGTCGCGCTACCGTGGGGATGAAAATAGTAAGGCAGGTGGAATCAATGCGGACTCTGGCCGTCGTCGGTGGCGGCGCCATCGGACTCGCCGCCGCCTGGCGGGCGGCCGAGGCGGGATGGTCGGTCACCATATTCGATCCCGCCGTCGGATCCGGAGCGTCCTGGGTTGCCGGGGGAATGCTCGCACCGCTGTCCGAGGGGTGGCCGGGGGAGGATCTGGTCCTCGAATTCGGCGCCGCCTCGCTGGCCCGCTGGCCCGAATTCGCCGCCCGGCTCGAATCCGCGACCGGGGTGTCGGTGTTCGTGGCCGATGAAACCCTGACCGTCGCACTGGACGGCGCCGACGCCGCGGACCTGCGCACGGTGGCCGAATGGGTCGGCGACCACGGCCACGAACTCGAGGTACTGGACCGGGCCGGTGTCCGCGCGCTGGAGCCCGCGCTGGCGCGCACCGTGCGCGCCGGTCTGCGCGCCGCCGCCGAACCCGCCATCGACAATCGGCAATTGCTCATCGCGCTGCAAAAGGCCTGTGGGACAGTCGGAGTCGAAATGCGCGCGGAAACGGTCGAGTCGCTGGACGCGCTTGCCCACGATCAGATCCTGCTCGCCGCTGGCGCGGCCTCGGCGCGGCTGTGGCCGCAGTTGCAGGTCCGCCCGGTCAAGGGTGAGATTCTGCGCCTGCGTCATCGGCCGGGCGCGACACCGCCGCCGCGGCGGGTGATCCGGGCGCGGGTACACGGCAGGCAGGTCTACCTGGTGCCGCGTGCGGACGGAATCGTCGTGGGCGCAACACAATACGAGGCGGGCTTCGATACGACGGTGACCGTCGCCGGGGTCCGCGATCTGATCGCCGACGCCGAGGCGGTGCTGCCGGGCATCGGCGAATACGAATTGGCCGAGGCCAGCGCCGGATCCCGGCCGGGCACCCCCGACAATCTCCCATTGATCGGGCGACTCACCGACCGGATCGTGACCGCCACCGGTCACGGCCGCAATGGCATGCTCGCGGTCCCGCTCACCGTCGACGCGGTGCAGAGCCTGCTCGACGGCGCACTGCTCGATGACGCGAAAGCCGCCGACCCCCAACGTTTTTCGACGGCGCACCCGCCGTCGCTCGCCACATCTGCAGGAGGAGTTCGATGACCTCGACCTCGGTCCCCATCGGTGTCACCGTGAACGGGCAGGACCACGAATTCGACCGATCACTCACGGTGCGTGAACTTCTCGATCGCCTCGGGCTGCCGTCCAAGGGCGTCGCGCTCGCGGTCGACGGTGCGGTGTTCCCGAAGTCCCGCTGGGACGAGCCGGTCGGTCGCGGCTGGCAGATCGAAGTGCTGACGGCGGTTCAGGGTGGCTGACACACGGGAGAACGCAAGCACCCCGGCAGAAATCGGCGCACTGGAGATCGCGGGCAAAAAGTTCGGCTCTCGCCTCATCATGGGCACCGGCGGCGCGGAAAACCTTGCCGTCCTGGAGGAGGCGCTGCTCGCCTCGGGCACCGAACTGACCACGGTCGCCATGCGCCGGGTCGACGCGGTCGGCGGCACCGGCGTCCTCGACCTGCTCAAACGGTTGGAAATCATGCCGCTGCCCAATACCGCCGGCTGTCGCACCGCCGCCGAGGCCGTGCTCACCGCGCAGCTCGCGGCCGAGGCGCTCGACACCAACTGGGTCAAGCTCGAGGTGATCGCCGACGAGCGCACCCTGCTCCCGGATCCGATCGAATTGCTCACCGCCGCCGAACAATTGGTCGACGCCGGATTCGTCGTACTGCCCTATACCACCGACGATCCGATCCTGGCCCGCCGACTGGAGGACGCGGGCTGCGCCGCCGTCATGCCGCTGGGTGCCCCGATCGGCACCGGACTCGGCATCGGCAACCCGCACAATATCGAGATGATCGTGGCAGGTGCGGGTGTACCCGTGATCCTCGACGCGGGTATCGGCACCGCCAGCGACGCCACCCTGGCCATGGAACTCGGCTGCTCCGCGGTCCTACTCGCCACCGCCGTCACCCGCGCCCGCCACCCCGCCCTGATGGCGGCCGCCATGCGCAATGCGGTACACGCCGGTCACCTGGCCCGCCAGGCCGGTCGCATCCCCAAGCGCTTCTGGGCCCAGGCCTCCTCACCGGCCCGCTGAGTCGGAGTGACCCCATCGCCCAGGGTTCGGCGCTCGCACGGGTTGCGGTGTCGCGGTCAGCTCTGAATCCGACCATTGTTCAATGACGCAGTGGCCGCAGCCGATGCCTGGGTGGCTTGCGGCGGCATAGGCTCGGTGAGTCGTCACGAAACCGTCTCGGCGCGAGGTGCTTTCAAGCGATCATTGAATGCGACCGAGTAGGCCGCGACAGGAGAGGGGCAAAAGATGGAAACCGGCACAGTGTGGCGCTGGAAACCGCGTAACGGTACCGGCGTGATCAAACTCGATGACGCCGACAGCACGCTTGTTTGGTTCCACCTGTCGGACGCTCGCGGGGATCTCGATATAGCCACGATCGCCGAGGGACTACCGGTCGATGTCGATGTCGAGCCGATCCCGCAGGGGGAGTGCACATGTCGCGCAAAGTCGGTGTACCGAAGAGAGTGATCCTGGCTGTCCAGGAATGGATGCCGTACAGGGGTTTTGCTGGGGCCGTGCTGGGCGCGACGAGTGACGTACCCGACTTTCTCTTCCGCAACTTACGTAGGCAGGCCCGCAGCTTCCGGCGTGAAGACTGGCTGTGGTTGCGTTGCAAGACTTTCCATATCGAAGCAGACAACAGCGGTGATATTCCGCCCCGCCCCCCAGCACCTGGACGTTTGATCACCATGCGCTGGTGCAGGCAAACACCGAGAAGGGCCTGCATCAGCGCATTCTCGACGGATGTTGGGCTGGTTGGGGTGGGATGTGGAACGTTCGTGGGGCGCTGTCTATGCGAGCCAGCAACCCGACCGGCGGTAACCGGCTGATCTGGTCGTTGCAGCTGTCGCCGTACGTGCAGGGCCTCATTGTCGGTGACACGATGGCATGCGGTGCCTACGTCGAGGGCAAGATGCTCGCCGAGCGTAGTCATTCGGCGGTCGAATACGGCCTGGGCGACCACCGTTCGACTACCTTCGACCGCACCCTGGACCCAGGGGGCGATACGGCAGGAGCTAGCTGGGGAGCGGCACCAGGCCAGGGCACCGGCGACTACGCAGTGCAGGGGGAATTTATGCCGGGACTGCTCGGCGAGTTAGCTGCGGTGCATGCCGGTCACCTGGTTCGCCAGGCCGGTCGCATTCCCAAGCGGTTCTGGCCGAGGCCTCGTCAAACGCTGAATCGGGGGCGGCCCCGTCGCGCGGGTATTCGCAACTCAGGCGCATGAATTGAGCGCCGGAGGCCGCACATACTCGTACGGCCGCCGTAGGCTTGGAGGCATGGGCGCGGATCTCGGGGAACGCCTGCAATCGTTCGGAAGCGGCGCGGCCTGACGCAGCGGGAGCTTGTCGAACTTCTCGGTGTCGCGGTCGGCTGTGGCTGTAGCCGAGCTCAGATCTTGACGTTGGCCCAGCGGGCGAAGCGCGCGAGTGTGTCCGTGCCGCGTCGGGCGTGAGCGATGACGCGAACGGTTTCGTGAACTTGGGGGTGGTTGCGAGTCAATTCCGGAGCCACCATCCGCGCCTGCTCGAGACTGCCGAGTGCGCGCTGCTTGTCGCCGTGCAACAGCCATGCGCGCGACACGTCGATCAGGTGGTGTCCGGCGCGAGAGGGTGCCACCGAGGCAGGTAGGTGGATGCGTTCGGCCCGCGACACAGCGGTGGTCCCATCGGACAACTCGACCGGTACAGCGACGGAGTGGATGGCGACGTTCGAGGGCCGGAATCCGGTCCCGTAGTTGCGGTACCGGTCTTCGCCGATTGCCTCGGCGATATCGCGGGCTTCTCGTAGGTGCGAATCTGCGGCATCGCCGTTGAGTGCGCGGGCGGACAGGATCGACCCGCGCAGGTGCAGCGCGCCGCGCACTGCGAGCAGATCCGGTGTGGTGTTCAGTTGCTCGCTGGCGGTGTAGGCGCGTTCGATCGTTTTCGAGCCCGCGACGTAGGCGCCGGAGTAGAGCAGGATCAACGCCTGGTTGTACTCGGCGGCGATGGGCCAGATCGGGTCACCGCTGCGTTCGGCTGCCCAGCGGCAGCGTTCCGCGGCCAGCCCCGCCAAGTCGAGGTAGCCGTACTGGTAGGCGAACAGCATGGCCTTGCTGTAGGCGTAGGCCAACGTCGAGTGAATGGCTTCGAGTTCGCGGCCGGGATTCTCGTTGTCGGCGAGCATGTGCAGGCCACGGATGACGTCCGGAAGATCTGCGGTCAGATCGGTGTATCGGGCTCGGCGCATACCCTCGCGCACACGATCGAGCGCAGCGGACAGGTCCTCGAATGTGGTTGGCCCGGTGAGGGGTTCGTCGTTGAATGCCACGATCGCGCGCCGCAGCTCGGGAATGGTGGCATGTGCCGCCGCGTCAGCGTGGTCGGGCGTGTACGGCTGACCGGTCAAGTCGCCGATGCTCACTCCCAGCACGCGGGCGATAGCGGCGATGAACGCGGGTGACGCGGGCCGGTCGCCCTGTTCGACTTTGCGTAGCAGCGACAGCGAGACGTTGGCCTTCTGCGCAAGCTGGATCTGCGTCAGCCGCGCGAGCTTGCGTGCCCTGGAGGTGCGAGCGCCGACCCCCATCTCATCCATACCCCAACAGTGCCACACGCTGTGGCGCTTCGCAGCCGCTCGGAGGGGCGACGCTACTGGTCAACCCCGCCGTTGGGCTGACATTTCCGGTCCCCGGCGGCGGGTGCCGACCATGCGAATGAGGGGGTATGCGATGCGAGACGAGCCGACTGCGTTGGGATGGGTCGACCTCGAAATCAGTTCGGCGGCGGACTGGGATGTGGCGCAGGTGCGGCGGCTGGCGCAGCGGCTGGGGTACGCGCTGGTCTGGCCGCCGGAGTTGTCGCCGCTTCCGCTGATCGACCAAGTGCGCTGCGCTGATGTAGATGCTGTGATCACACCGTCGCTCGAACATCTGAATGTGCTTGCGGTGAACGCGATCATGAGTGTTGCCGATGTGGAGATCGTGCTGCCACGGCTGTCGTTTCATCGTTGGGCGGAGATCGCGCCTGCCGGATGGCTTCGGTGAGCGGGACGGTTGCGTTCGAATTGGCTGTGGCGGTTGGGTTGCCGCTGGCGGTGCTTGTCGGCGCGGTTTGCTGGCCGACCAATGGCCGCGATGACGAGGACGACGAGTAGACAAGGCCCGTCGACTACGGCATGGTGTTGGCTCCGACACAACGATGGGTTTGCGGCTCACAGTTGCCGCGGATCGCGAAACCGGCCAGCGCCAGCATCCGCTGACGTACAGCGGCTGGTTCGTGGCGGGCCGTTCGAAGACCCGCCGCGCCCGGCGCATTAACGGGGGCATTGGTCAGGGGGATTCCCTGATGCGGCTCGGGGCCGGTCGGATCCTTCGTCATCCTCGAGGATGATTGAACTAGGCACCATTTAATGACGCGCGTGGGCGCGCGATGAGGAAAGCTGGTCACCATGATCGAGCTGAGAGGCCTGACCAAGCATTACGGGCAGACCGTCGCGGTTCAAGATCTCTCCTTCACCGTTCGACCCGGACAGGTGACGGGGTTTCTTGGGCCGAACGGCGCCGGTAAATCCACCACCATGCGGATGATCCTCGGCCTGGACAAGCCCACCGCGGGCACCGCATTGATCAATGGCAAGCCCTACCACGAGCTGGACCATCCGCTGCGCGCCGTTGGCGCGCTGCTGGATGCCAAATGGGTGCATCCGAACCGTTCGGCTCGCGCGCATCTGCAGTGGATGGCCGCCTCCAATGGCATCGCGATGTCCCGCGTGGACGAGGTGTTGCGGCTGGTCGGCCTGTCCGAGGTGGCGGGCAAGAACGCGGGCGGCTTCTCCCTCGGTATGTCACAGCGGCTCGGCCTGGCCGGTGCGCTGCTCGGCGATCCGCCGGTGCTGCTGTTCGACGAGCCGGTGAACGGCCTGGACCCGGAGGGCATTCTCTGGATCCGCCGTTTCATGCAGCGGCTGGCGGCCGAGGGCAGGACGGTGCTGGTCTCCAGCCATCTGCTTTCCGAAATGGCCCAGACCGCAGAGCATTTGGTGGTGATCGGACGCGGTCAGCTGATCTCCGATTCGACCACACAGGAATTCATCGAGCGCGCCTCGGAACAGTCGGTGCGCGTGCGCAGTCCGCAGCTCGAGCAGCTGCGCAGCCTGCTCACTTCCAACGGGCTGACCGTCCGTGAAGACGGCGCGGGCCAGGACGGCGCCGCGCTGGTGGTCGCCGGGGTGACCAGCGACGCGGTCGGCAAGCTCGCGGGCGCCAATGACATCACCCTGTTCGAGCTGGCGCCGCAGCGGGCCTCGCTGGAGGAGGCCTTCATGCGGATGACCGGTGGCGCGGTGCAGTACCACGGTGAAGGTCTCGACCAGGTGATGGGAGGTGCGCTCTGATGGGCGTGCTGGCAGCGGAACGAATCAAGCTCACCTCGACCAGGTCGCCCTGGTGGTGCTCGGCCATTGTGGTGGTGCTCGCCCTCGGCCTGGCCGCGCTGTTCGCAGCGGTGGCCCGCTCGTCATCGGGCAAGGAGAACGCACTGGATCTGACCGTCGCCACGGCGGTCGGCGGGATCAGCGGATTCGGCGTAATGGTCCTGATGATCATGGCCACCCTGACGGTGACCAGCGAATACCGCTTCGGCATCATCCGGACGACCTTCCAGGCGACGCCGCACCGCGCGAAGGTGATCGCGACCAAGGCCGGTCTGGTCGGGGTGTACGGCGCGGTGCTCACCATTGTGCTGGCCTTCGCCGCCTTCGCGATCGCCAAGGCGGTCGGCGGCGATGCGAGCAGCAATTTGACGCTCTCCGGCGGCGATGCCTGGCGCGAGATCTACGGCATCCCGATCTACGCGCTGCTCAGTGTGCTCCTCGCGGTGGGCATCGGTGTGCTGGTGCGCCAGTCGGCCGCGGCGATTTCACTGATCGTCTTGTGGCCCTTGCTGATCGAGCCGCTGCTCGGCGCCTTCGGCAGCTTCGGGCGCAATGTGCAGCCGTTCCTGCCCTTCGCGAATGCGAGCCACTTCTACAGCGCCACCGAATCGACGGCGAACTGGCACTGGGGACCGTGGGGCAGCCTGCTCTACTTCGCCGCCTTCGTCGCGATCGTCTTCGGCGCCGCGCTGTTCGTGGTCAACCAGCGCGACGCCTGATATCGGCTACCCGAGTTGCCCTCCCTCGCCACTCGGGTGATGGGCGCCGACCTTGTCGGGAGGTCCGCGCGCCCGGTGCACCGTTCGCCACTGCCCGGCGGACGGTGTCATCGGCCCGGTGTGTGAATCCCCTTCCACACCGGGCCGATGCGTATTTCGGGATAATCCGGGCGACATTGTGAATATCCAGAAAACTGTGATTTGCGTCGCTTCCATCGGGAAGCGATGCTCGTTACGCTCGGGAACAGCAACCAGTGAGTTATCTATCGGTGGACCCGCTGAAGTGCCCGCTGAGTCTGATCTAGGGGTGGCAGATGGCGGTAATAAGTAGCCCGCCGACGGTTGGTCGGCTGAGATACGCTCGGAGCGTGACCGAAACACCTTCCGGCGGTAGAGAGCCCGCGTCGGAGCCGGAGGACAACGGCGGCGTTGCGCCCGAAGTATCGATACCCTTGGTGCCCGCCGATGAGGCCGACACACCGCGGCGTTCCGGTCCGGGATTTCCTCGTGGGCAGCTCTCCGCGCTGATGAATGCCGCGAACCAGCGGCCGGACCTCATCGGTGCCCTGCGCAAGGCGCGCGAACAGCTGCCCGGTGACCCGTCTTTCGGTGACCCACTGTCGGTTTCGGGTCCGGGCGGTGCGCGTGCAGTTGCGCGTGCGGCGGACAAGTTGGTCGGCGATGCGCCGAGTGCGGCCAGGGAAATCGGCTTCGGCGCACTGCAGGTCTGGCAGGCCGTGCTGGAGCGCGTTGGTCGCGGACACGGTAGCGAAGAAATAACTGTGATGTTCACCGATCTGGTGGCGTTCTCGAGTTGGTCGCTCTCAGCGGGCGATGAGGTGACCCTCGAACTGTTGCGGGTGGTAGCCAAGGCCATCGAACCGCCCATCGCCGATCGCGGCGGCCAGGTGGTCAAGCGCATGGGCGACGGTGTGATGGCCGTATTCACCTCGGCCGATCGCGCATTGCGCGCCGCCGTACAGGCCAAGTGCAATCTGGCCGAGGTCGACGTGCGCGGCTATCGGCCGCAGATGCGGATCGGCCTGCACACCGGCACGCCGCGCGAGATCGGCGGCGACTGGCTCGGAGTCGATGTCACGATCGCCGCGCGGGTGATGGAGGCCGGCGGCAATGGCAACACCATGCTGTCGGAGGCCACGTTGCAGTCGCTGGCGCCGGAGACGTTGGGGGAGCTCGGATTCGTGGTCAAGCCGTACCGCCGCAGCTTCTTCGCGGCGCCGTTGAGCGGTGTACCCGAGGACCTGCGGATCTTCCGGCTGTCGAAAGGCTGATCTACATCAACCACAGGGCCGCGCCAGCGGCCGCGAGTACGCCGAGTACCGCGAGGGTGATGGCAAGCGGCCGGGTGGTCTTCCAGGTGGTGTAGGCCCCGCCGAGGAGGAATCCGGCCAGGGCGAACAGGATGTACGAGGGCATTCGCCCATTCTGTATCTTTGGCCGCGCCTTCGGCGCGGCGGGTTCGCGGCCCCCTTTTGTCTCGCGTCCGAGCCGTCGAGACTCGCGACTTCGTCGCATGCGCTTCGACGACTCGGACGTGAGACGGGGCCGCGAACGGTCGCTCGTAAGACTCGCTCCGTGGTGGTCGGCTGTTGTGTACGGCTGCTGCCCTGAGTGCAGTGTCTGGTCTGGCCAATTAACAAGCACGCGTGCTTGCTTTTTTCTGGATCGAGTGTGATGCTGGACCCGGGAACGCGGACTCCACCGGCGGCGCAACGCGGCGCGCCGGGACGGTTCGCCGCACAGGAGGGCCTTCCAGCTGATGAGTATGCTGGCCGCCGATCCGGAGCTGATCCGAATCGGCAACTGTTCCGGGTTCTACGGTGATCGGCTCAGCGCCATGCGGGAGATGCTCGATGGCGGGCAGCTCGATGTGCTCACCGGGGACTATCTCGCCGAGTTGACCATGCTGATCCTCGGCCGCGACCGGATGAAGGATCCGAGCCTCGGCTATGCCAAGACCTTCGTCCGGCAGATCGAGGACTGTCTCGGGCTGGCGCTGGAACGCAATGTCCAGATCGTCACCAATGCCGGTGGGCTCAATCCGGCCGGGTTGGCGGAGAAGCTGCGCAAGGTCGCCGCGGATCTCGGCATGGACGCCAAGATCGCCCATGTCGAGGGGGACGACCTGCTCGGCCGGGCAGGCGAACTCGGCCTCGGTGCGCCGCTCACCGCCAATGCCTACCTCGGTGCCTGGGGCATTGTCGAATGTCTGAACGCGGGCGCGGATATCGTGGTCACCGGACGGGTCACCGACGCCTCGGTGATCGTCGGCCCCGCCGCCGCCCATTTCGGTTGGGGGCGAACCGATTACGACCAGTTGGCCGGTGCGGTGGTGGCCGGACATGTCATCGAATGCGGCACCCAGGCCACCGGCGGCAATTTCGCGTTCTTCACCGAATTGGCCGATCTGGGCCGCCCCGGCTTCCCGATCGCCGAGGTGCGCAGGGACGGCAGCAGTGTCATCACCAAACATCAGGGCACCGGCGGTGCGGTCACCGTGGATACCGTTGCGGCGCAGCTGATGTACGAGATCCAGGGCGCGCGTTACGCGGGGCCCGATGTCACCGCGCGGCTGGACAGTATCGAGCTGAGTTCGGACGGCCCCGATCGGGTGCTGATCGGCGGTGTGACCGGCGAAGCGCCGCCGCCGCAGCTGAAGGTCTCCCTCAATACGCTCGGCGGCTTCCGCAATGAAATGGAGTTCGTCCTCACCGGACTCGATATCGAGGCGAAAGCCGCACTCGCACAACGACAGCTGGAGTCTTGGCTGCCCGTGCGGCCCGCCGAGCTGACCTGGACGCTGGCGCGACTGGACCGGCCGGATGCCGAAACCGAGGAGCAGGCCAGTGCCCTGCTGCGCTGTGTGGTTCGCGATCCGGATCCGAACAAGGTCGGTCGTGGCTTCTCCAATGTCGCGGTCGAGTTGGCGTTGGCCAGTTATCCGGGGACCAACTTCACCAGTCTGCCCGGCAATGGATCGCCGTACGGTGTGTATACACCGGGATTCGTCGACGCCGCCGAGGTGCCGCATGCGGCGGTGCTGCCGCAGGGCACCCGCGTCGATATCGAGCCAGCATCGGATACCCGGGAATTGGCCGAGGTCGCCGCACCCGAGCTGCCGGAACCGTTGCCCGCCAGCGAAACTCGCCGCGTCCCGCTCGGCACGATCGCACTGGCGCGCAGTGGCGACAAGGGCGGCAATGCCAATATCGGCGTGTGGGTGCGCACCGATGAACAGTGGCGCTGGCTGGCGCATGCGCTAACGGTCGAGCGGGTCAAACAATTGCTGCCCGAGGCCGCGCAGCTGACCGTCACCCGGCATGTGCTGCCGAATCTGCGTGCCGTGAACTTCATTATCGAAGGTCTGCTCGGACAGGGGGTGGCCTATCAGGCCCGATTCGATCCGCAGGCCAAGGGGCTCGGCGAATGGCTGCGCTCGCGTTATATCGATATCCCGTTGGAGTTGTTATGAATTCAGTATCGCGAAGCGATTCGACCGGGGGCGGTGGCCGGGCGACGGATGGGGATTCGTGGAATACGCCAGAGCGTCGCGAATTGCGCTCGACTGTACGAGGTTTCGCCGAGCGGGAAGTCCTCCCGTATCTCGACGACTGGGAGCGCAATGGTGAGATTCCGCGCGAACTGCACAAGAAGGCCGGAGCCCTCGGCCTGCTCGGCATCCAATT
Source organism: Nocardia sp. NPDC004278 (assembly GCF_053602975.1). Lineage (NCBI taxonomy): Bacteria > Bacillati > Actinomycetota > Actinomycetes > Mycobacteriales > Nocardiaceae > Nocardia > Nocardia sp. NPDC004278. The sequence continues at coordinate 306,365 of NZ_JBSGEQ010000004.1, read as the reverse complement.
CCCGGAATCCGCAGGCGGTTCCGGCGGTGACGGCATCGACGCCATGATCGTTTGCGAGGAGATGCACCAGGCCGGTTGTTCCGGTGGTCTGTTCGCCTCCCTGTTCACCTGCGGTATCGCGGTGCCGCACATTGTCGCCTCGGGCAATGCGGATCTGATCGAACGCTTCGCGCGCCCGACCCTGGCCGGGGAAAAGATCGGTTCGCTCGCCATTACCGAACCGGGTGGCGGTTCCGATGTCGGCCATCTCACCACGACCGCGCGCCGCGATGGCGACCACTACATCGTCAATGGCGCCAAGACCTACATCACCTCGGGTGTGCGAGCAGATTTCGTGGTGACCGCGGTGCGCACGGGTGGCCCTGGTTCCGGCGGGATTTCGCTGCTGGTGGTGGAGAAGGGCACGCCGGGATTCACCGTCAGCCGCAAGCTCGACAAGATGGGCTGGCGCGCCTCCGATACCGCCGAACTGTCCTACGTGGATGTCCGGGTGCCGGTGGAGAATCTGGTCGGCGCCGAGAATTCCGGTTTCTATCAGATCGCGGGTGCCTTCGTCAGCGAGCGCGTCGGCCTCGCAGTGCAGGCGTATTCGCAAGCGCAGCGCTGTCTGGATCTGACCCTGGAATGGGTGCGCAATCGAGAGACCTTCGGCCGCCCGCTGATCAGCAGGCAGGCCGTGCAGAATACGGTGACCGAAATGGCCCGCCGCATCGATGTGGCCCGGGTCTACACCCGAGATGTGGTGCGGCGCAGCGCAGCTGGGGAAACCGATCTGATCGCCGAGGTGTGCTTCGCCAAGAACACCGCCGTCGAGGCCGGCGAATGGGTGGTCAACCAGGCCGTGCAGCTCTTCGGCGGCCTCGGTTATATGAGCGAATCCGAGGTCGAGCGGCAGTACCGCGATATCCGCATTCTCGGCATCGGCGGCGGCACTACCGAAATCCTCACCGGCTTGGCCGCGAAACGATTGGGGTACCAGTCTTGACGACATTACGAACCACGCTCGATACCGCGTCGCCGGAGTACGCGGCCGCGGCCGCGGCCATGACCGCCAAACTCGATGAGGTCGAGGCCGAATTCGCCAAGGCCATCGCGGGCGGCGGCCCGGATAAACTGGCCCGGCACCGCAAGCGCGGCAAGCTGACCGCGCGCGAACGCATCGAATTGCTCATCGACGAGGATTCGCCGTTCCTGGAGCTGTGCCCACTGGCCGCATGGGGCAGCGACTTTCATGTCGGTGCCAGCGTGGTGTGCGGAATCGGCATTGTCGAGGGCGTCGAATGCATGATCGTCGCACCGGATCCGACCGTGCGCGGCGGCACCTCGAATCCGTGGACACTGCGCAAAAACCTGCGCATGAACGATATCGTCATGCAGAACCGACTACCGGTGATCGGCCTGGTCGAATCCGGCGGCGCGGATCTGCCGACGCAGAAGGAAGTCTTCGTGCCCGGCGGGCGGATGTTCCGGGATCTCACCCGGGCGTCCGCGGCCGGAATCCCCACCGTCGCCTTGGTTTTCGGCAACTCCACCGCCGGTGGCGCATATGTCCCGGGTATGTCGGACTACACGGTCATGATCAAGGAGCGCTCCAAGGTATTCCTCGGCGGACCGCCGCTGGTCAAGATGGCCACCGGCGAGGAGTCCGATGACGAATCGCTGGGCGGCGCGGATATGCATGCGCGCGTCTCGGGTCTGGCCGATTACCTGGCGGTCGACGAACAGGACGCGATTCGCATCGGCCGCTCCATTATCAAGCGGCTGAACTGGAAGAAGCAGGGGCCCGCGCCCCGCGCCGAGGTGATCGAACCGCGCTACGATCAGGAAGAGCTGCTCGGCATTGTTCCATCCGATCTGAAGATTCCGTTCGACCCGCGCGAGGTGATCGCCCGCGTTGTCGACGGTTCGGATTTCGACGAGTTCAAACCGCTCTACGGCGGCAGTCTGGTCACCGGATGGGCAGAACTGCACGGCTATCCGGTCGGCATTCTGGCCAATGCGCGCGGTGTGCTGTTCTCGGAGGAGTCGCAGAAGGCGACCCAGTTCATCCAGCTCGCCAACCAATCGAATACGCCACTGCTGTTCCTGCACAACACCACCGGTTACATGGTCGGTAAGGAATTCGAGCAGAAGGGCATCATCAAGCACGGCGCGATGATGATCAATGCGGTCTCGAATTCGAAGGTGCCGCATATTTCGCTGCTGATGGGCGCGTCCTACGGTGCGGGGCACTACGGCATGTGCGGTCGCGCCTACGACCCGCGGTTCGTTTTTGCCTGGCCCAGTGCGAAATCCGCCGTTATGGGCGGCGCGCAGCTGGCCGGAGTGATCTCGATCGTGGGCCGGGCAGCCGCGGAGGCCAAGGGTATTGCGTTCAACGAGGAGGCCGATGCCGGGATGCGCGCGATGGTGGAGGCGCAGATCGAGGCCGAATCGCTGCCGATGTTCATGTCGGGGCGGCTCTACGACGACGGCGTGATCGATCCCCGCGATACCCGCACGGTATTGGGAATGGCCTTGTCCGCCATCCACAATGCCCCAGTCAAGGGCGCCGAGGGCTTCGGCGTCTTCCGGATGTGAAGGGCCGAACAATGACAGCATCGCGTAGCGATTCGGTGAGGGGCGGTGGCCGGGTGGCGGGTGGGCTTAGCAATGTTCTGGTCGCCAACCGGGGTGAGATCGCCCGCCGGATATTCGCCACCTGCCGCCGCATGGGTATCGGCACGGTCGCGGTCTACTCCGACGCGGATGCCGCGGCACCGCACGTCGCGGAGGCCGATGCGGCGGTGCGCCTGCCGGGAAGCACTCCGGCGGAGACATATCTGCGCGGCGAGCTGATCATCGAGGCGGCCCTGGCCACCGGTGCCGATGCCATCCACCCGGGTTACGGATTCCTTTCCGAGAATGCCGAATTCGCACGTTCGGTGCAGGCGGCCGGACTGGTGTGGATCGGCCCGCCGGTGGAGGCCATCGAGCAGATGGGCTCGAAGGTCGCCTCGAAGAAGATGATGGACGCCGCCGGTGTTCCGGTGCTCGCCGAACTCGATCCGGCCGAGGTCACCCCCGCGCATCTGCCGGTGCTTATCAAGGCCTCCGCCGGTGGTGGCGGTCGCGGCATGCGCGTGGTGCGCGACCTCGCCGATCTGGAATCCCAGATCGCGGCCGCGCGCCGGGAAGCCGAATCCGCCTTCGGCGATCCGACGGTGTTCTGCGAGCGGTACCTGGAGACCGGCAGACATATCGAGGTCCAGGTCATGGCCGATACCCACGGCACCATCTGGGCGGTCGGCGAGCGTGAGTGCTCGATCCAGCGCCGCCATCAGAAGGTGCTAGAGGAGGCGCCGTCGCCGCTGGTGGAGCGGATCGACGCCATGCGCGCGTCAGGCCCGGAGGCACGCGGCGGGGGCCGTCAAAGCGGTACCCCGCAAGGTGTACACGCGCACGCAGGGCCCGCGCGCATGGCCGATGGACAGAGCATGCGGGAGCGGCTGTTCGAGGCCGCCAAGCTGGCCGCCGGTGCGATCGGCTACACCGGTGCCGGAACCGTGGAATTCCTCGCCGACGAGGCGGGCGAATTCTTCTTCTTGGAGATGAATACCCGTCTGCAGGTGGAACATCCGGTCACCGAATGCACGACCGGACTGGATCTGGTGCGCGCGCAGCTGGAGGTCGCGGCGGGCGGTGCCCTGGCCGCCAGCCCGCCGCCGCTGCGTGGACACTCGATCGAGGTCCGGCTCTATGCCGAGGATCCGGCGCACGAGTGGCAGCCGCAGAGCGGCACGGTGCATCGGCTCGAAATCCCATCGGTGCTCACCGAATTCGACATGCTCGACCGGCCGGGGGTGCGACTGGACACCGGTGTGGTCGACGGTTCGGTTGTCGGGGTGCACTACGACCCGATGCTCGCGAAGGTCATCTCCTACGCCGAGACGCGCGCCGAGGCCGCACGCCTGCTGGCAACGGCATTGCAGCGTGCCAGGATTCACGGTCTGGTCACCAATCGCGATCTGCTGGTCCGGGTGCTGCGCCACCCGGCATTCCTCGCCGGAGACACCGATACCGCCTTCTTCGACACCCACGGATTGGACGCGCTGTCCGCGCCGCTGGTCTCGGCGGCCGACGAATCGCTGTCGATCGTGGCCGCCGCACTCGCGGATGCCGCGGCGAATCGCAAGGCGGCGCGGGTCGGTGCGGGATTGCCCGCGGGCTGGCGGAACCTGCCGTCGCAGTCGCTGCACAAGTCGTATGAAAGCCGTACCAGCGGAACACATGACATCGGCTACCGCTTCACCCGCACCGGCGTCACGGTGGACGGTCACGACGGCCTCGAACTGGTAGCAGCCGGACCCGACCGGGTTGTGCTCGCGGTTCCGGGCGAACGCGGACTGGTGCGTCGGCAATTCGATATCGCCCGCTACGGGGATCTGGTCTGCGTCGATTCGCCGCTCGGACCGGTCTCGGTGCGCAGGCAGCCGCGCTTCAGCGATCCGGCCGATCAGGTCGCATACGGTTCGCTGCTCGCGCCCATGCCGGGCAGCGTGATCCGGATCGGCGCCGAGGTCGGCAGCGCCGTCGAACAGGGCCAGCCGATTCTGTGGCTGGAGGCGATGAAGATGGAGCACACCATCTCCGCGCCCGCCGCAGGTGTGCTCAGTGCCCTCAATGTCACTGTCGGCCAGCAGGTCGATGTCGGCGCCCTACTCGCCGTCGTCGATCCCACCGAAATCCAGGAGAACCAATGAGCTTCATCGAAACCGACGAGCAGAAGGCGCTGCGGGCCGCGGTGGCCGCGCTCGCCGCGAAGTACAGCTACCGCGATTATGTGCTGCCGAAGGCGCGCAAGCACGAACCGCTCACCGAATTGTGGGATGAGGCAGGCAAACTCGGCTTCCTCGGGGTGAATCTGCCCGAGGAGTACGGCGGCGGTGGCGCGGGCATGTACGAGCTCTCGCTGGTCATGGAGGAGCTGTCCGCCCAGGGCGCGGGCCTGCTGTTGATGGTGGTCTCACCGGCCATCTGCGGGACCATCATCACCAAATACGGCACCGACGAGCAGAAGCAGCAGTGGCTGCCCAAACTCGCCGACGGCAGCGGCAAGATGGTCTTCGGCATTACCGAACCGGACGCCGGCTCGAATTCACATCAGATCACCACCACCGCGCGCCGTGACGGCGAGGACTGGATCCTCAACGGCCGCAAGATCTTCATTTCCGGCGTCGACCAGGCCGAGGCGGTGCTGATCGTCTCCCGCACCGAGGATCACAAGACCGGCAAGCTCAAGCCCGCGCTGTTCATCGTGCCGACCGATACCCCCGGCTTCGTCAAGACGCCGCAGGAAATGGACATTATCGAGCCGGACCACCAGTTCACCCTGTTCCTCGATGACGTGCGGCTGCCGTCGGATGCGTTGGTCGGCAAGGAAGATGCCGCGCTGATGCAACTGTTCGCCGGTCTCAACCCGGAGCGGATCATGGGTGCGGCCATGGCCGTGGGCCTGGGCCGCTATGCCATCGAACGCGCCGTCGAGTACGCCAGGGAACGCACGGTGTGGAAGACGCCGATCGGTGCGCACCAGGGCATTTCGCATCCGCTCGCGGCGGTGAAGGTCGAGGTGGAGTTGGCCAAGCTGATGATGCAGAAGGCCGCGACCCTGTACGACGCTGGCGATGAGATGGGTGCCGCCGAGGCCGCGAATATGGCGAAATACGCTGCGGCGGAAGCCAGTATCAAGGCGCTCGATCAGGCGATCCAGACTCATGGCGGCGCTGGCCTCACCAAGGAGTACGGCCTGGCCGCCATGCTCGCCGCCGCCCGCATCGGTCGCATCGCCCCGGTCAGCCGCGAGATGGTGCTGAATTTCGTCGCCCAGTACTCGCTGGGCCTGCCCAAGTCCTACTGACACTCTCGCCCTCGTCCCGACTCCGGGCGACGAGGGCGGGGGCGGCCACTCTATAGGAGGTTCGATGCCCGAGACATCCACCGCGCCGTATGTGCGGTACGAGATCGCCAATGGCTTCGCGACGCTCACACTCGACTCACCGCACAACCGCAATGCGCTCTCCTCGCGATTGGTGACCGAGCTGCTGCAAGGTCTCGATGATGCCGCGGCCGACCCCGCCGTGCGCGGCATCGTGCTCGCGCACACCGGCAATACCTTCTGCGCGGGCGCCGACCTCAGCGAAGCCAGCAATGCCGATCCGGCGGTGGCCGCCGATGAGCGCACCCGCGTGATGATCGGTGTACTGCGCAGAATCGTCGAAACACCCAAGCCGATCATTGCCCGAATCGAGGGCAATGTGCGCGCGGGCGGTATGGGTATCGTCGCCGCTTGCGACATCGTCGTGGCCGGTCCCGGCAGCAGTTTCGCGCTCACCGAGGTGCGAATCGGGTTGGCGCCGTTCATGATTTCGCTGACCCTGCTGCCGCGGCTCAGCTCGCGCGCGGCCAGCCGGTACTACCTGACCGGTGAGAAGTTCGGCGCGGATATCGCCGAGCAGATCGGCCTGGTCACGGTCACCGCCGACGATCCGGTAGCGGAGGTGGCCCGGCTGTGTGCGGAGCTGCGCAAGGGCTCACCGCAGGGCCTCGCCGAGGCCAAGCGGCTGGTCAACGCGGCCATCCTGGCCGAGTTCGACAGCTCTGCGGAGGAGCTGGCCACCCGCTCGGCGAGCTTCTTCGGCACTCCTGAGGTGCACGAGGGCATGGCGGCCTTCTTGCAGCGCCGTCCTCCGAGCTGGGCAGAATAGCGCCCATGGTCACACCCCACGAACCCAAGCAGGACCGCAGCCGAGCCACCCGGCAGCGCCTGCTCGAGGCGACCATCGAATGCCTGGCCGAAATGGGCTGGGCGTCGGCCACGGTCGCGGTCGTCGCGGAACGGGCGGGGGTGTCGCGTGGTGCGGCTCAGCATCACTTTCCGACCAGGGAAGATCTGATCACCGCCGCACTCGAGTACATGTTCGACAGCCGCACCCAGCACGCCGTGGACGAGGGCAGGGTGGTGACCGCCATGGACGAAGGGATCGGCCGCACCGAGGCGGTGGTGGCCGGGTTGGTCGAGTCCTACACCAGTCCGCTGTTCAAGGCGGCGCTGCAGGTATGGACGCATGCGGCGGCCGATCCGGCGCTGCGGGAGCGAATCGTGCCGCTGGAAGCCAAATTCGGTCGCATCTCGCATCGGCGTGCGGTGGAGGCGCTCGGGGTGGACGACTCCGACCCCGTTGCCCACCACCTCGTCCAGGCCACCCTCGATCTGGCCCGCGGGCTCGGCCTGGCCGATGTGCTGACCGATGACTCGGCCCGCCGCAAGCAGATCATTTCGCAGTGGGCGGCAACACTACACACCGCATTGAACGCACCGCGGTGATCCGTCGGTTTTGACACCCACCCTCGTGTACGCGGATATGGCTGCGGCAATCCCGCACACGACGAACATCGGTCACTGTGGGTCGCCGTCGGAATGACTATCCGATATCAGTCCAGGCCGACATCGAGCTGATTCCAGCTGATCGCCACGTCAAGTGGGTCGGCAACATCGACCGCTACCGCGTCACCGCGAGCCCGCAGCGACATGTTCTCCCGGACGTAGGTGCCATCGGTGGTGAGTCTCAGCATCTCGATCGATGTCGCGGGCCCATCGTCCTGCACCATGCGCACGATCCAGTAACAGGGGATTCCCAGCCGCGCGTACTCCGCGCGCTTTTCGACCAGATCGGCCGTCACCGTATTCGGGGACACGACCTCGACAACCAACAGCGTGTCCGACGCTGTCGGCTTCGTCTTCCACTTGCCCCGCGGCTCATCGATGCAGCGGTACACAATCGCATCCGGCCGCTTGTAATGAAAAGGAACCTCGGAAACCAACATGTCGAGTTCACCACTGGCCCGCAAACAGGGCATGTCACGGGAACGCTTGGATACCGCCTCGCGCAGTGCTCCCTTGATGTTGTCGCTGATCGCGACGTGGTTCGGCGACGGGGATTCGCGATGCACGATCATGCCATCGCGAATCTCGAGGGTGCGGGCTATGTCCTCGGGCATGTCCAGGTACATGGTCATGTCGACAATCGGGATCGGCGTACGCAGCCATGACCAGTCGACAGCCTCGCTCATGCCGCGAGCCTAACGTCTCGGTGGTACCCGGTCCGAGGCATCGGCTCAGGCGGACATACGCCCGCATGTGGGCTGATCGAACCGGCGCAGAGCCGCGAGGTGCGTCAAGCGACGGCTCGAGCGTTTATCGGTGGGGGGTGTCGAGCTAATCCTCGACTGGGCCCTTGTCCGGTGATACGTGCCGGAACCAGCTGGCCGCCTCCTCGGGAGTCAGTACCCGCTCCAGCGTCAGATCGCCCAGCATATTCGGGAAGAACCGGCCCGCTGGCCAATTGCGCTGGTACGGCGGCGGATCCAGGATCAGCAGGCGGGTGCCGTCGATCACCGGGATATCGGAGGGCGTGCCCTCGTTCCAGATCCAGGAGCCGTCCGGCGCGACCAGATTGAATGATCCGGTGGTGTGCACCATGCCCGGCATATCGCGGCACATGGCGACCGCCTCCGCCGTTGGTGCTTCGCCGGGAATATGCCCACCGCCGATGAGCGCATCGGCGAGCAGGGTGTGCAGTTGGAAGTTGTCACCGATGCCGGTCATTCGCATCGCGTAACCGGTGCCGGTCTCGCGGTGCAGCGCGATGAGCGGCTCGTCGTCCAGCACGATCAGCGCGTATCCGAGGCACTTGTCCCACCGTGCGGAGATCTCGCCCAGCGCATCGTGACGCTCGCGGATGATGTCGCGCCCCGCCTGTCCGAACTTCTGCCGCACCGACTTGTGCTGCAACATGGCCAGACCCGCGCGGTTCCAGTCGTCCAGCGTCCACCACGACAGCGTCTGGTCGAATCCGAAGACCTCGAACAGCTCCGGGTCCAGCTCGACCTGTTCCGGGTCGGGTGCGTCGCCGGCATCGGCCGCCGCCCACATTTCGGCGAATTCCTTGGCGCTGTCGAGTGTTTTCGCGAGGTTGCCGAGTACCTGGGGTGCACATGGCACCGGATCCGCACCACCCTCGACGCACGCGCCGATGAGGACCGCGATACTCGCCCGCGGTCCCAGCTGCACATCGGTCAACAGGTCGGCGAGCCGCTTTCCGCCCTGTGCGAGCTCTTGTGGAGTCGCCGATTGGTACAGGCGGTGCATCTCCATATGAGCCTGTTGCTGTTCCTGCGGGTCCTGCGCGTGCACCGCGCGCTCGAAATCGAAGACGGCGTCAATGAATCGATCGGTGGTCGAGCTCATGCCTGCACGCTAACACGCTGTTACACAACCATTTTCGTGACTAGCACAGACCTTGCTGCTGCGCGTGCCCCTCATCGACCGCATAGGAGGAGGAACCGATGAGGACGCCGAGCAGGCCGCCGATGATCACTCCGGGAATCGCGCCGAAAAGGAAGATGGGCAGGCCCGCGATGCCGCCGATGGTGGCACCGAGCAGGCCGCCGAGTGCCGTCCTGAGCTCGATGCTGTCGCCGGGCGCCAGGCAGCCGTTGATCAGGCTCGCCTGCGGGGCCGGTTCGGATGCCGCGGCGATCGGCTCCGACGAGGCCACCGGTGCGGCGGGCGCTGGCGATTCGACCGGTTCCGCCGATGCGTTGGCGGCGAATCCGACGGTGAGCGCGATGGCGACCAGTGCGCCGATGACGGTTAAGGCGAATCTCGAAATGCTTCTCACAGTTGTCCTGATGGCTCGGAGTTGGCGCGTGACCTGATCGCGGATTCCGACCGCAGAGTCCCGCGCGGGACTTCATCATTGCCGGAGTTCGCGGCGTGCGAAAGAGTTTCGCGTGAAAGCCTCATTAAGAGGATTTCGAGGAAGCCTGTCCGCGAGGGCATGTCACACTCGCCCATCCTGCTCCGTCGTCTCTGTGAACGCGAAACAACGCAACGAACCAGGAGCGGGAATCATGTCGAACACCAAGAAGATCGCAGTGGCCGGAGCGACCGGACGGCTGGGCCGCCACGTGGTGGAGGTGCTGAACGAGCAGGGACATGAGGTGGTCGCCTTCTCCCGGGCCAACGGTGTCGATATCGAAACCGGTGCAGGACTCGTAGAAGCGCTCGAAGGGGTGCAGGTTGTCATCGACGCGTCCAGCACGCCGTCCGCGGATAAGGACATTGCCACCGAATTCTTCACCGCTTCGGCGAAGAACCTGCACGAGGCGGGCCAGAAGGCCGGTGTCGAGCGCTTGGTCGTGGTCTCCATCATCGGCATCGACGACACCGTCGCCGGTTACAACGCCGCCAAGCTCGTCCACGAGAAGGTGCTGCTCGAAGGTCCACTGCCGGTACAGATCCTGCGCGCCGCCCAGTTCCATGAACTGGTCGAGGTGATGATGCAGTGGGGCACCCAGGGCGACGTTTCCTACGTCGCGAATATGAAAACCCAACTGGTTGCGGCTCGTTCGGTCGCGGAGGCGCTGGTGGATCTCGCGGTGAATCCGCTGCCGGAGTCCTCGGCTGGCCCGGTCCCGGAAATCGCGGGTCCACGTGCGGAGACCATGGCGGGTGCGGCTGCGCTGCTGGCCGCTCGCCGCGGCACTCCGGCCGAGGTCCGCGAGGTGAGCGACCCGGACAACGCCGACCGCGAGATCTTCGAGGACGGCACCCTGCTCGCCGGTCCGCACGCGGTCCTCGCGGGCCCGACCTTCGCGGAATGGCTCGATGCGACCGAGTCCGCGGCGAAGTAGCCCGAGCTTCGGCGACTCCGATGTGGTGTCCGAGCCGCCGAAACCGATCCGCCCGGTGCGCACGCACCGGGCGGATCACCTTATGCAGTGGATCAGTGGGCGGTGGTCAGGTCGTAGAGGGTGACGCCGTCGACCTCCGTCGCGGTGAAATGCTCTTGCACCCACTTGCTGATCTCGGCGCTGGTGCCGGACCGACCGGGACCGAAGCCGCCGTCTTCGCCGCCGCGGTTGCCGCTGCCGATGAAGTAGTGGATCTTCCCGTCGGCGACAAACGCTTTGAACTGATCCAGCGTCGGCGACGGATCGCTGCCATTGAAGCCGCCGACCGGCATGACGGGCAGTTGGGTGGCCAGCTGGAATCCGGCGGCGCTATTGGAGCCGCTGGCGGCGGCGACCCAGGTGTAGTCGGTGCCATGGTTTTCCAGCAGTGCGACGACCTTATCGCTCGGCTTGCTCGCGCCGAGCAGCCCACCGGCGGGGCCGCCCATCATCGGACCACCCTGGCCCGCAGGGTCATTGGTGCCGCCGGGCGGCAGGTCGGCGCCGCCGGGCGGAGTGCCCATTGCACCATTCATGCCCCGCGCGCCATTCATATTGCGTCCATTGCCATTTCGTCCATCTGGCAGGCCGCCCGGCCCGCCGAAGCCGCCTTCGCCGGGTCGATGACCGAACATTCCGACATTCGGTCCCGCCGACGGGATGGCGCCCTCGTGCGAGGTCGCAATGGTCTGGGCGGAATACGCGACGGGCCCGGACAATCCGGCGAAGGCGGCGGCCAGTGCCGCGACCAGAGCCAGCTTGCGCGGTGCGGGCAAGAGCACCGCGATGGTCGCGAGCACGCCGACCACCAGCATCGTCCAGCGCAACCACGGCACGAAGTGCGAGTCGCGCGACAGCAGCATCCAGGAGGTCGCGGTGGTCAGGCCGACCGTGAGTGCCGCGAACAACCGGACCCACAGCCGATGCCGCTGCTGCCACAGTTGGACCGCGCCGATGCCGACCAATGCCGCGATCGCCGGGGCCAGCGCCACCGTGTAGTACTGGTGGAAGATGCCCGCCATGAAGCTGAAGGTCAGTCCGGTCACCAGCACCCAGCCGCCCCACAGGATCAGCGACGCACGCTGCCCATCGGTGCGAGTGGCCTTGCCGCGCAGCAGGATTCCCGCAACCAGTGCGACCAGTGCGGCCGGGATCAGCCAGGCGATCTGACCGCCCTGTGCGGGTTCGAACAGCCGGGTGATCCCGGTGCTGCCCCACATGCCCCCGCCACCGGGCGGCATATCGCCCCGGCCGGGGGTGACGCTGCCGTGCTCATTGCCGTTCAACCGGCCGAGCCCGTTGTAGCCCAGGGTGAGTTCGAGGATCGAATTATGCTGCGACCCACCGATCCACGGCCGCGACGATGCCGGCCACAGCTCGACCGCGAGCAGCCACCAGCCGGCCGAGACCAGCATGGCCGCGCCCGCCGCGAGCAGGTGCAGAATGCGTTTGCCGAGTTTGGGCGGACCGGCGATGAGATAGGTCAGCGCCAGCGCGGGCACCACCAGCAGCACCTGCAATTGCTTGGTGAGGAACCCGAATCCGATGAAGACACCGGTGAGCACCAGCCAGCGGATGCGCCCGTCCTCGACCGCCCTCGTCATCGCCCAGGCCGCCGCGACCATCAGGAATACCAGCAGCGCATCCGGGTTGTTGAACCGGAACATCAGCACCGCGACGGGAGTCAGCGCGAGCACGAGTCCGGCGATGAGCCCGGCCGCCGGGCCGAAGGGCCTGCGCATCGTCGCCCACACCAGTGCCACCGAGGCGATGGCGAGCAGCACCTCAGGGACCAGGATGCTCCAGGAATTCAGCCCGAACACCCGTACCGACAGTTCCATCAGCCAGAGCGAGGCCGGTGGTTTGTCGACGGTGATCGAGTTGGCCGCGTCCGAGGAGCCGAAGAAGAAGGCCTTCCAGGACTTCGAACCCGCCTGTACCGCAGCGGAATAGAAGGAGTTCGCATAGCCGTTGGCGCTGAGGTTGCACAGGTAGGCGATACCGGTGCCGATCAGGAGTGTGGCCAATGCCGGGTATTCCCAGCGGATCTGCTGCTTCGGTTGTGGTTCCGGCAGGGTCGCCGCAGTCGGTGGCGTCAGCGTCGCTGTCATCGGCGAACTCCATCAATGGTCGTCTTCGTCGCGCGCAGCATCGGCTGGGTGACCCCATCCGGTGCGATCGTTCGGGTTTCGACCCCGCCGGTGGGGTTTCGGAATACCCAACGCAGACCGACGAATCGGATGAGGGTTGCGATCAGATTGGCCGCCACCAGGACGAACAGCTCCAGGTGAACGGCCGCATCCGGGGCCCAGCGATGCAGGGCGAACAACGATCCGCTGGTGACCAGCAGGCCGAAGCCGAATATCAGCAGCCCTTGGAATTGATGCGACACCACGCCGGTCGACCCACGCACTCCGAAGGTGAAGGCGCGATTGGCGGCGGTATTGCCGATCGCGGTGATGAGCAGTGCGAGGAAGTTCGCGACCTGCGCACCGGTCATCGGCTGCAACACCAGGTACAGCAGCATATAGGCGAGCGTGGAAATCACGCCGACTATCGCGAACCGAACGACCTGCCCGACCATCCCCAAAGGCACACCGGGAACCAGTGGTTCGCGTCCGACCGCGCGCCGCAGTTCCTCCAGCGGCAGCGCACCGGTCGTCAGTCCGCGCAGCAGCCGCCACACCCCGAGCAGGTCCTTGCGTGCCGTATCGACGATATCCACGCGGCTGTCCGGATCATCGATCCAGTCGACCGGCACCTCGTGAATGCGCAGGCCCGCACGCTCGGCGAGCACCAGGAGCTCGGTATCGAAGAACCATTCACCGTCCTGCACCAGCGGCAGCAGCTGGCGCGCGACATCGGTGCGCATCGCCTTGAATCCGCACTGCGCATCCGAAAACCGCGCCTGCAGTGAGGCTTTCAGGATCAGGTTGTAGCACCGCGAGATGAACTCCCGCTTCGGACCGCGAACCACCCGCGACGACGCGTCGAGCCGGGTGCCGATCGCCAGATCCGAATGTCCCGAGATCAGCGGAGCCACCAGGGGCAGCAGCGCATTCAGATCCGTGGACAGATCCACATCCATATAGGCGACGACCTGCGCGTCGGAGTGCTCCCACACCGCGCGCAGTGCGCGGCCCCGGCCCTTCGCGTCCAGATGCACCACCCGCACATCGTCGAGCTCATCGGCGAGCAGTTGCGCGACCTGCATGGTGTCATCGGTGCTCGCATTGTCGGCAACGGTGATCCGGGTCGGGAACGGAAACCCGTCGCGCAGGTAGGCGTGCAGCCGCCGCACGCAAATGCCCAGGTCGGCCTCTTCGTTATAGACAGGGATCACGACGTCCAGCACGGGCGTGATCACCGTTTCGGTCATATCCGCCCGGTGCGCGGCGGTCGTCGATTCGGTCATGGTGACCACCCTCGCCAACCGCGCTGGAGCCCAGCTGGGCCCTGGCTGTGAGGTTCCTGGGGACTATTGCCTACCGGAGCCTGCGGATCCGCAAGATCGTGTCGGAGCGGGTGCCGACCTGCCCCTCCGGCCCGGTCGCCACCCGCTCGACCTCATCCGCAGTCTCCACCCGCCACTCATCTCCGTCGAATGCGAGTCCATCCAGTACCTCATCCATCGTCGGAAAGTGCACGTCATGCCGATGCTCCATAAACGATGGCCACCCCGCATGCAACCCAATCAACAGCACCCCGCCAACGGCCACCGCCTCAGCGGCCCGCCGCAAAATCTTCGCCCGCTCGTCCCCCTGCGCAACCGGTGAATGAAAGAACTGCGCCGAAACCAAATCGAACTCCCCCTCCGGAAACGACTGCGCCAGATCATGTTCCGCGAACACGATCCGATCCGCGACCCCCGCCTCAGCGGCATGCGCCCCCGCCCGCCGCAACGCCGTCGCAGACACATCGACCGCCGTAACCCGCCACCCGTTTCGTGCCAACCACACAGCGTCACCCCCCTCACCACACCCGAGATCCAGGGCAGTCCCCACCGCAAGCCCGACAACCTCCCGCACCAACAACGGATTGGGATTCCCAGTCCAAACCTGATCCCGATCCTGATAAAACTCCTCCCAAAATTCCCGACCAGTCTGCAATCCAGCCCCGTCGCCCATCCGTCGATCTCCTATCCAAATCGCCCCGTGCCACAACCACCCCGACCGCATAATCTCCCCCCACCACCCCCAACACCCAACTTTCTTGCCACTCCAGCAAACCCCCACCCGGCCTCGAGAATGCGCTGGTGCGGGTGTGCTCTCGACGTTTGCCTGCGTGAGCGCATGGTGATCATCGGTCCAGGATTGCTGTGGTGGAGGGGGCTCCCGGCGCTTGTCGAACTCTGAAGGAGGCTGGTGCGGTTGCGGTTCGACCGAGTTGGCCGAGGTCGGGTGGGGTGTTGGTACCGTCGGGGGTGTGATACGTAGTGGGCGGGGCGTGGGTGAGGTGCCGCCTGAGCGGGTGGATGCTCGGACCGAGCGGTGGCGGGAGCATCGGCGCAAGGTTCGGGCGGATTTCGTCGATGCGGCGTTTCGGGCGCTCGACACGTTCGGGCCCGAGGTCAGCATGGGCGATATCGCGAAGGAGGCCGGTGCGGCCAAACCCAAGCTGTATCGGCACTTCGAGGATAAGACCGATCTCTATAACGCCATTGTCGACCGGGTCGGTGACATGCTGTGGGAGCGGATCGTCGCCAGTGTCGACCTGACCAATGATTCAGCGCGCGAGGTGATCCGGCGTGGCGCGGCCGAATATGTGCTCGTGGTGACCGAGCATCCGAATGTCTTCCGCTTCATGCTGCACAGCCACTTCACCCGGCGCGCCGATGATTCCGAGCGCGCGCTGCAGTCGGCTCGCCAGTCGGCCAGGCGGGCGGCCGATCTGTTCACCGGATTGCTCGCGGACAGTTCCGTCGAGGTGTCCAGCGTCGAATTGGTCAACTATTCCATTTTCGGCGCGGTGGCCTCGGCCACCGACTGGTGGCTCGGCGCGAACCGACTACAGGCGCATGGGATGCCGATCGAGAAGTTCGTCGCCTATCTGGCCGAGATCATCTCCGCATTGGCCGAGGCCAACGCGCGATTGAACGGCATCAGCATGGACGCGGATCTGCCACTGCACCTTGCGTTTTCCAGCGAGTGATGTGCGCACCACCGGTGGCGCCGACCGCGGGCGCGCCAGTGGCGGTCGGCTTCCACAGCCACATCGAACCCCATTGTTCTCACTGAACCGCTCCGTTGCGGCCCACGGTGGCTGCGATACCTCGAGTATGTACCCACCCACCGACAAGTTTCGGCGCTAGCTCGCCGACAGCCGCCAGAGCGGGGAAACAGGCCCGTGACCTGCACCGAGATCGTAGGACGCGGCCAGACACCGGTAGGTCCAGTCCTTGGCGAACGCGACCGCGTCGGGCACTGAGTAACCATTGGCGAGTGCGCACGCAATGGCGGCGGCCAGGGTGTCCCCACCGCCGTGGTCGTTCCCGGTGCTGATCCGCGGCGCGGTGAACTCCAGAAATTGATCGCCATCGAAGAGCAGATCGGTGCTGACCTCGGAGGATCGCAGATGTCCGCCCTTGACGACCGCCCACTGCGCCCCGAGCTCGTGCAGCGCCCGCGCGGCGCGCCGCGCCGAGGCGTCATCGGTGACCTCGATGCCGGTGATCAGCCGCACCTCGTCGAGATTCGGTGTCACCACCGTGGCCAGCGGAATCAGCGTATGCCGCACCGCATCCAGCGCCTCCGCGTGCAGCAGCGCATCACCGTGCATGGACGCCGCGACGGGATCGACCACCAGGGGCGTGCGGTTCCGCCCGATCCCCACCTCCTGGCAGACCGCCGCGACGGATTCGATAATGGCCGTCGAGGCCAACATCCCGGTCTTGGCCGCCCCGACCCCGATATCCCCGACCACCGAACGCACCTGATCGGCCACGATCTGCGGCGGAATCTCATGGAACCCGCTCACCCCGACCGAGTTCTGCACCGTCACCGCGGCCACCGCCACACACGCGTGCACGCCGCACAGGGCCATGGTCCGCGAATCGGCCTGAATACCCGCGCCGCCCCCGGAGTCGGTTCCGGCAATGGTGAGGACACGAACCGGAGTCTGCCCGTCGGGCACAAGCGGCAGCAATTTCACACCCCAGACCCTACTCAGCGGCCGCACCGACCTCGCCATTCCGGTGAAGTTCCTGGTGGCCCTGCGGCCCGGATTCATCTCGCCGACGCTGGCCGCGCAGATGGCCAGCACCTTCCAGCGCCAGAGCGGTGGCCGCCTGCTGATCAATGTGGTGACCGGCGGTGAGTCCACCGAGCAGCGCGCCTATGTCGACTTCCTCGACAAGGACGCCCGCTATGTGCGCACCGGCGAATTCCTCGAGGTGGTGCGCAAACTCTGGGCGGGCGACACCGTAAGCCTGACCGGCGAGCACATCCACATCGCCCACGCAAAACTGGCCCGGGTGCCGAATCCGGTGCCCGAGGTGTACTTCGGCGGTTCCTCGCCGATCGCGGGCACCGTCGCGGCCGCGCACTCCGATGTCTACCTGACCTGGGGTGAGCCGCCCGCGCAGGTTGCCGAGAAGATCGCCTGGATCACCGAACTGGCCCACCGTGCGGGCCGCACCGTGCGTTTCGGTATCCGACTGCATATGATCACCCGCGACACCTCGGAACTGGCCTGGGCCGAGGCGAACCGGCTGCTGGCCGGTTTCGATCCGGCGGCCGTCGCCGATATCCAGAAATCGTTGGCGCGCAGCGAATCCGAGGGGCAGCGCCGAATGCTCGCGCTGCACGCGGGCGCCAGCGACGCGCTGGAGATCTACCCGAATCTGTGGGCGGGCATCGGACTGGTGCGCGGCGGCGCGGGCACGGCGCTGGTCGGCAGTCACGAGGAGGTGGCCGAGCGCATTCTCGAATACCACGACCTCGGCATCGATGAGTTCGTGCTCTCCGGATATCCGCATCTGGAGGAGGCGTACTGGTTCGGTGAGGGCGTGTTGCCGCGGCTGGCCGCGCGTGGGCTGTGGCGGCATCCGGATGCGCCGGTGGTGGCGCAGCGCGGTCTCGAAGTCGCGTCGTCCTGATGTCCCGGACGACCCACCCGGCCGCATCTAAATGAAAACCATTATCATTAATGCGTGACCACTGCATCGCCTCCTGATCTGCTGCCCGTGACCGTGCTCTCCGGCTTCCTCGGCGCGGGCAAGACGACCCTGCTCAACCACATCCTGGCCAATCGGGACGGCCGCCGCGTCGCGGTCATCGTCAATGACATGAGCGAGGTCAATATCGATGCCGCGCTCGTCGCGGGGCAGGGTCAGCTCGACCGCACCGAGGAGAAGTTGGTCGAGCTGACCAACGGCTGTATCTGTTGCACCCTGCGCGAAGATCTGATCGAAGCGGTCGGCAGGCTCGCCAGGGCTGGTCGCTTCGATCAACTGGTCATCGAATCCACCGGGATCTCCGAACCGATGCCGGTGGCCGCGACCTTCGACTGGGAGTTCGAGGACGGTTTCAAACTCGGTGATATCGCCCGCCTCGACACCATGGTCACAGTGGTGGACGCCTCGACCTTCCTCGCCGAGATCGCTCGCGGCCAGGCACTCGCCGAACGGAATCTGCAAGCGGGCGAGGGGGATACGCGCACCATCGCCGATTTGCTGGTCGACCAGGTGGAATTCGCGGACGTGCTGCTGATCAACAAGACCGACCTGGTCAGCGCGAATGCCGTCGGAACCGTGGAAGCGACGGTGCGGCGGCTCAATCCGCGCGCCCATGTGCTGCGCACCGAAAAGGGTGTGGTGGATCTCGCGGAAGTCCTCGCCACCGGCCGCTACAACCCGGTCGTCGCCGCCGAATCCGAGGGCTGGGCCGAGGAACTCGCCGGCGGCCACACCCCCGAAACCGAGGAATACGGCATCCGCAGCCTCACCTACACCGCCGAGCGGCCCTTCCATCCCGAACGCCTGGCCGATGCCCTCGCCCGACTCCGCGGCATCTTGCGCAGCAAGGGTTTCTGCTGGCTGGCCACCCGCCCCGAGCTCGCCGCCATCTGGTCCCAGGCCGGTCCCAACCTGACCTTCGAGCCCGCCACCTGGTGGTCCGCCCTCGAAGTCCCCGCGGGCCAGGAAATCGTCTTCATCGGCGTGAAACTCGACCTCGACGAGATTCGCCGACTCCTCGATGCCGCGGTCTTGACCGACGCCGAATTCGCCGCTGGCCCGACCGCCTGGTCCACCTACCCCGACCCGTTCCCCACCTGGGGTGAACTCCACAACCACCACTGAGCGCCAGCAACCCACGCACCGGATCGGGGCGTGGGTTGCTGGTCGATTGGGGGAACCTGCTGAGTTCGAGCGGCATCGTGGCTCAGTTGGAGATGCCGGGGGCCCGGTGGGTGTAGGTGGCGTCGGTGAGTTGTTCGAGCATGAACGCCGCGATATCGGCACGGGCGATCTTCAGCGACAGGCCCTTTTCCTCGGTGCCGAAGCCGCGACGGAAGGCGTCGGTGCGGGGGCCGTCGGTGAAGGCGCTCGGGCGGACGATGGTCCAGTCCAGATTGCTGGCGCGGACGTATTCCTCCTGCGTGACATGGTCGGCATAGGCCTGGCGCAGCAGCATCCCGAACATCACGTACTTCCAGAGGAAGTTCAGGTTGCCCTCGCTGTCACCGACTCCGAGGGTGGTCTGGCAGATCAGGCGCTTGACGCCGGTCCGGTTCATCGCCTCGATGACCGCGCGGGTGCCCTCGGCCCGGATGACGCCCTTGCGGCCCGCGCCGAGCGAGATCAGCACCGCGTCCTGACCGACGACCGCCCGCTCGACCGAATTCGTATCCAGCACATTGCCCTCGACAATGTGCAGCCGCTCATGCCGCTGCCCGACGCTGGCCGCATTGCGGGTGAAGGCGGTGACCTCATGCCCCTGTTCGAGCGCCTGCTCGACGACCAGACGACCGACGGTGCTGGTTGCTCCGAAGACTGCGATCCGCATTGTTCTCTCCTTGTTGAATGCGCGATGCTCCCGGGCCCTACGCGGTTACGCAGGCCCTGACGCTCGCATCGCGGGGGTTTCCTGAAAGCTGTTGAGCTGTTGGTGAATCCAGTACATCAACGGAGAGCGAGACGAACCATGGCCGTGAGTCTCGCGGACATAAGAGTGGGTCTACGCGCATCGGCCCGCGTTCGGCGTGTGTCGAACGCGGGCCGATGCCCAGCGGTTTCCTGTCAGCTGCCACCCGGCAGTTCGTCCGGCCACAGCGTGCGTCGGAGCCGGTCGTTCAGGTCGTCGAGCTCGGCCCGGGGAATGTCGATGGTTAAGGGGCGGATAGCGGTCACGGCAATCTCCCTGGTCGATCGGAAGGCAATGTCCGTGCGGCACCGTACGGGGACGCGAGGTGCCGCACGGAACCGGCATCGGGCGTCAGCGGTACTGCGCGAAGAATTCGGTGATCTCGCCGGCCATCAGCGCGGGGGCGACGTGGTGCAGGTAGTGGGTGTAGACGTCGTGGGTGCGCCACGACACGATGTTGCTGTGATCGCGGTCGGCGAACCGGCGGATTCCGTGGAAGTCGCCATTGGATCCGGACAGCGCGAGCGGCACCGTGGTCGGCTCGGTCGGCTGCTGCGCCCTGGCCTTCTCGAAGTAGTGCCGGATGGCCGAACCCGCGGTGCCGGTGAGCCAGTGGATCGCGATATTGGTCAGCACGAACTCATCGTCCAGATCCGGACCCAGCAGTTGGCTGTTCCAGCCGACCAGGCCGGTCGGCGAATCCATCAGCGCGTGCGCCAGCGTCTGCGGCTGCTGCGACTGCAGGATATTGAAGCCCATCTTGTTCTTGACGAACCAATCCAGCGTCGCCAGTGACTGCTGCTCGTCCTCGGTCAGATCGGCCAGTTCCGACGGATCACCCGACGGGAACGAGTACACCTGCGAAACCTGAATGGCGACAACATTTTCCGGCGCGACTCGACCGAGTTCGGGCGAGATCTGCGCGCCACCGTCATTGCCGACCGCACCGTACTTGGTGTACCCGAGCCGCCGCATGAGCTCGGCCCAAGCCTTGCCGATGCGCTGATCGTTCCAGCCGGATTCGGTTGTCGGACCGGAGAATCCGTAGCCCGGCACCGACGGGATCACCAGATCGAATCCGGCCGCGGTCAACGGCTCGATGACACCGAGGAATTCGACGAAGGTGCCCGGCCAGCCGTGGGTCAGGATCAGCGGAAAGCTGTTGTCCCGCTGGGACTCGATATGCAGGAAGTGGATGTTCTGCCCGTCGATCTCGGTGGTGAACTGCGGGTACGCATTGAGCTTCGCCTCGACCGCGCGCCAGTCGAATCCGTCGCGCCAGTAGTTCACCAGATGCCGCACGCGCTCGACGCTCACCCCGTAGGTGTCGTCCGACCCGGGGATCTGATCCGCCCAGCGGGTGCGGGCCAGCCGGTCCTGCAGGTCGTCCAGCTCGGCCTGGTCGATGTTGATGGTGAAGGGGGTGATGGCGGTCATCTCTACTCCTTGTGAAACGGAATGCTTCGTTCTGTTTGAACAGTAACAGAACGGATCATTCCGTTTCAAGTGCTAATCTGAACCCATGCCGAAAACATCCAACGCCCCAGCTCAGAAGGGTCTGCCAGGACGCAAGGCCCAGGCCGCCCGCAATGACGGACTCATCCTGGAGGCCGCCCGCGCGGTCTTCCTGGCCGATGCCAATGCGCCGATCGCCGCCGTCGCCGAACGCGCGGGTGTCGGGATCAGCGCCCTCTATCGCCGCTATCCGAGCAAGGAGGTGCTGCTGCGCACTCTCTGCCATGAGGGCCTGCGCCGCTACAACGCGGAAGCCGATGCCGCACTGGAGGATTCGGATGGCTGGCGCGGTTTGGTCGGATTCCTGGAACGGGTGGTCGACGCCGACGTGCACTCGCTGGCCGTGCATCTGGCGGGTACCTTCACCCCGGAGGACTCGATGCTTCCGGACATCACGCATTCGGGTGAGGTCACCGAGGAACTGGTGCGGCGGGCGCATGCCTCCGGTCGGCTGCGCGCGGATGTCAATGCCAACGATCTCGGTCTCATCCTGGAGTCGTGCGCGGCCATCGCCATGCCGGATCAGCTCCGCACCGCCCAGCTGCGCAGGCGGGTGCTGGCCATGCTGGTCGCGGGTCTTTCGGGAAAGGGCGAGCTGCCGGGTCCGGCGCCGCAGCCGGGTGAATTCGCCTGGCGCTGGCAGCCGCGCGCGTAGCGCCGATGAATTCGGCCGCGGCGCGCCGTCTGCACTGTTACGAATGGACCTGTCCGCCGCAGCGAAGGGATGTGCAATGAACTGGACGCTCGAGGTCGTGATCGTGCCGGTATCCGATATCGACCGGGCCAAGGACTTCTACTCGAACAAACTGGGTTTCGTTCTCGACCACGACACCGCGGTCGGCGACGATATGCGTATCGTCCAGCTGACCCCGCCCGGTTCCGGCTGCTCCATCGTGATCGGCAAGGGCGCGGTTCCGAAGATGGAACCGGGCTCGATACAGGGCCTGCAGCTCGTCGTCCCCGATATCCACAAGGCCCACGCCGAATTGGTCGAACGCGGTGTCGAGGTCGGCGATGTCCAGGTCCTCGGCACGAACCCGACCCCGATGCCCGACCCGCTCGACAATGTCGGCTTCTGCTTCTTCAGCGATCCGGACGGCAACGGCTGGGCGGTTCAGCAGATCTCGACCCGCCCCTGATGCGTTCGGCCCCTTTCCATTTCACGCACTGTCCGACTCGTGCTGAGACATCAGACGCGCCTGTTGTCGGTGGATGTCGTTGGCGCGGTGGGGGGCAGTGTCAGGGGTTGGATCGCGCGGCCGTCGACCCATGCGGTCCAGCCGTTGTTGCAGGCGATATGTGCCCAGTCGCCGGCGCGTTGGAGGATCTGGAGTTCGACGCCGGGATCAATGCTGGTGATGGGTCCGAATCTCGGATCCGGCGAAGCCCACGCGGCCATTCCGCCCTCGGGAACCCGGTGGGTGGGGTACCAGGGTGCTGCGGCGGGGGCCGCGAGGGGTTCGACGGCGCGGCCGTCTACCCAGCCGGTCCAGCCGTTATTGCAGGCGATATGTGCCCAGTCGCCGGCGCGTTCGAGGATCTGGAGTTCGACGCCGGGATCGATGTGCGCGACGGGTGGTTGGGACGGGTCGGGTGTGGCCCAGGCGGGCATGCCGTTATCGGGCACCTGGTGGGTCGGATACCACGCCGCTGCGCCGCCGCGCTCGACCACCGGTACGGCCTCCGTGGGGGCCGAGGCCGCGTCGAATGCCGCGGTGCCACCGGCGAACGTGACCACGGCAGGATCGAGCACGTCGTGCACCAGACGCAGTGCGACTTCCGCTGTGGTCTCGAACAATTCCACGCGCGGGTTTCGCGCCGCCAGCTCGCTCCAGAACGCGAACCGCGTCGTGAACGTCGATCGGAACACCGTGAAATGGGCGAGTGCGGTCCGTTCCGCTGCCGCACCGGTGAACACGGCAATGCTGCCCGTCGTCAATAGCTGACCGAACGTCCGCGCCACCGCGGTCCCGGCGTGGGTGAATCGGTAGCTGCCGAGCGCCTCCAGTCGGACCAGGCCCAGCAGGGCCAGCCTGGCCAGCCCCTCGGTCATCCGACCGGCCGCGGCCGCGAGTGACACCGGTGCGGCCCCCTGGGCGGCGGGCAGGGCCCAACGGGTGTCGCCGCTGGCGAGCCCCTTGGCGAGTTGCTCCTCCAGTTCGAGCGCCCGCAGTTCGGGCGGTCCGGGTGTGACCTTTCGACCCAGGCCCCCGGCCAGGCGGGCCTCTTGCGCCGTGTCGGTGGCGGCGAGCAGGGCGGCGAATGCGATGAGATCGAGGTCGATGGGGGGCGATGAGGCTCCGGGGCCGTAGGAGGTGAGATCGAGCAGTTCGTCCACCAGCACGGTGGCCTGGGCGAGCGTGGGCACGACGGCGAAATCGAAGCCGTCGTCGCCGGTCCCGGCCTGCATGACGAAGGTGTCGTTTTCGTCCCCGTGCAGCAGCAGCGCCGACTTCCAGCTGGCCTGTCCGGCGCGGTTGGCGGTGATGACGACGGTGCGGGCGGGATCGGCGGCGATTCGCAACGCTCGCATCGTCGGTCCGATGAGTCGGCCGTCATCTTCGAGCAGTCCGGTGTCCTGCAGCGCCGCCGCTGGGTCGGTCGGCGGGGTCTGCACCGGCAGCGTGGAGCGCGGCCCCGGCTGCACCTCAGCGATGGACAGGGCCGCGGCGAGTTGGTCCGGGTTCAGTCGGAAACGCATCGGATTCAACTCCTTCCCGCGTCCGGGGCGCTGCGCGCAGGCGTCCAGAGCCAGATTCGGAAAGGTCCCGGCGCGTACGCCCAGGCCAGCAGCGGCGCGATCGGAAGCAGCCCGAGCAGGGCACATAAACCAGCAAGACCCGGACCGGAAACCATTGCGCGAGTGGTGTCGGTCGCCGGGCCCGGTGTCCGCGGTGCGCGGTTTGCTGCCGGGTGTCCAGTCATCAGAGTTCTTGGGTCGACCGAATCACTTTTATGGTTTCACATGCGGCGATTGCTCAGCAACAGGCCGACCGTTGGTCTCCACCTGCGAAGTTTGTGCCGTGTGGCCGCAGTCTCAGCTGCTGCGCAATCCGATTCGACGGCGTGCGCCGAGCATCTGCGCAGGCCGCGAACTTCGGCCCGCGCGGACGCTAGCGCGGTCCGAGGAACAGAGTTTGGGTGCTGCGGCCGAGTGGGCCCTTTTCATCGAACAGTGCCGACTCCGCCAGGCCGATGCCGTGTGGTTGCGGATAGGTGACGGCGTCCAGGCAGACCCATTCGCCGACCGGCTGCCGGTGCAGGGTGACCGTGAGATCGGTATTGATGAACAGGTACCGGGACCAGTCCAGCACCGAGCTGACGCCATTGCCCGAATCCGCCGCCGCGAGTGTGCGTTCCAGTGGACTGGGGATGGTTCCGGCGACGATCGGATACCGCAGCCGGATCCAGCAGATCGCCGGGCCGGGTTCGCCGAATGAGCCGGTGACGAAGTGGTAGTCGATGCCGGTGTGGAAGCCGACCGGCTGATCCGAGGGAAACGGGGACGGCGCACCCTGATCGGGGCCGGGGCGCGCACCGGTCGGCAGAATCTGTTCGGGCAGTTCGAGTTCCGGCTCGGCGAGTTTGAAGCGCCAGGCATTCGCCCGCAGCACCGGCCCGCGATCGGTGGACAGGGTCGCCTCGATCAGTTCGACGCTGCGGCCGGGGCGGGCCACCCGCGCCGCCACCGTCAGCGGCTCCAGCGGAATCGGGCCGAGAATCTCCACCGCGACCCGCCCGACCTGGAATCCGGCCCGCGGCTCACAGCGCTCGATCGCATACCCGAGCAGCGCGGAGGGCGGTCCGGCGTGCTGGGCGTCCGGTGACCACGGACCGCGGGTGAGCTCGGTTGAGACGAACCGATTCGGATTCGTCGGATCCGGTGTGTAGAAAGCGTCGGCCACGTCGTTGTCCCATCAAAGCTGCCCGGGGAATTGTTCGTCCGGTTAACGATTCTGCTACGACGCTACTCCCCGGTAACCGGCTGGGCGTCACTACGCCCGGCCGAAGGCGAGGGCGACATTGTGGCCGCCGAAGCCGAAGGAGTTATTGAGGGCGAAGTCGATGCGCTGCTCGCGGGGCGCGCCCGCGACGATATCGAGGTCGATCTCCAGATCGCGATTGTCGAGATTCAGTGTGGGCGGGACGATCTGGTCGCGCAGCGTCAGCATGGTGAGGATGGATTCGAGCGCCCCGACCGCGCCGATCGAATGGCCGAGTGCGGATTTGGGTGCGTAGACCGATGCCTCGGGTGTGACGGCGGTGATGGCATTGGCCTCCGACGCATCGCCGATCGATGTCGAGGTGGCATGCGCATTGACGTGCTGAATATCCGAAACCTGAAGTCCGGCAGTACTTATCGCCTTGCGCATAGCGCGGGCCGCACCGATGCCGTCCGGCTCCGAGGCGACGATGTGGTAGGCGTCGGAGGTGATCCCCGCGCCGAGTACGCGCCCATGCATCCGCGCGCCGCGCGCCCGCGCATGCCGCTCGGATTCCAGCACCAGCAATGCACCGGCCTCGCCGAAAACGAAGCCGTCCCGATCCCGATCGAATGGCCGCGACGCCCGCTCCGGTTCGTCATTGCGGGTGCTCATCGCGCGCATCATCGCGAAACTCGCGATCGGCACCGCATCGATATGACCCTCGACGCCGCCCGCGACCACGACATCGGCCTCGCCGGTGCTGATCAGCCGCCACGCGTGCGCGATCGCCTCCGAACCGGACGAACAGGCCGAGACCGGCGCAAAGACCCCGGCCTTTGCGCCGATCTCGAGGCCGACCGTGGCGGCCGGGCCGTTCGGCATCACCATCGGCACCGACATCGGCGACACCTTGCGGTAGCCGCCGTCGCGCATCGAGTCGACGGCGTTGATCAGCGCATCGCCACCGCCGAGGCCGGTGCCGATGACCACCGCGAGCCGTTCGCCCTCGACCTCGGGTGAGCCCGCATTGCGCCACACCTGGCGGCCGAGCACCAGGGCCATCTGCTCGACATAGGAGTGGCGTCGCTGTTCGACGCGGGTGAGTTCGGCGCCCGGATGCGAGGTCAACTTGCCGCCGATGCGGACCGGCAGATCGTATTCGGCGACGAAATCGTCGGTGAGCCTGCCGATACCACTGCGTCCGGCGAGCAGGCCGGACCAGGTCGCGTCGATGTCATCGGCAATCGATGTGGTCGCGGCGACCGCGGTGACCACGACCGACGGTCGAGTTTCTGAAGCGATTGTTACAGTCACGATGTCATGGATACCTGTACCAATCGCTACAGTCAACTCATGGCCCGCCCCCTCGACCACGCGAAACGCGCCGATCTGCTGGCCGGTGTCGTCGAATACATCGCCGAACACGGCCTCGGCGATCTGTCGCTGCGCCCGCTCGCCGCCGAACTCGGCACCAGCTCCCGCATGCTGATCCACTACTTCAAAACTAAGGAGGAGCTGCTGGTCCAGGCGCTCACCACGCAGCGCCCGGATATCCCCGCCATCTTCGCCGATGTCACCGATGCGGCGGCGCTGCGCGAGCGGCTCGGCGCATTCTGCTCGGTGAATCTCGCGGGGGAGGCCACGACGAGTGGGCGCGTGCTGCTGCAAGTACTGGGCGCGGCGTGTGCGCCGGGGAGCCCCTATGGCGAATACGCGAATGCTGCGATCGCGACCTTCGTCGGCACACTCACCGATGCGCTGTGTCGGATCGAGACCACCATTGACGATCCGGAAGCCGTTGCCACGCTATTGATTTCGGGTCTGCGCGGCATTATTCAGGATCGGCTGATCACCGGTGACGTCGAACGCACCGACCGAGCCGCGCGCCTGCTGATCGACCAGATCATCCGCTAGACAACACATTTCGAGATGGCCACATGCCAGCGAAACCCTGTGTCGACCGCACATCCGATGTGCGTTCGACACAGGGTTTCGATGAGCAGCATCAGGCAAGGGCGATGGCGGCGCAGAGTGCGCCGACGGCAATGAACTGAAGGGCGACCCGGCCGTTGATGACGCTGTTCCACTTATCCTGCAGCGCACGCGCATTCGACGGGATGATGCCGGATTTCGCGGCGGCCGTCTGCTGGGTGTTCACCGGCTTCGCGACCCGAACGTAGATCCCGAGCCAGGTCACCAGCGCGATGACGGCGATACCCGCCGCGATCGCCGCCGAGACGTGACCGCCGATGGCCGCGAGCAGCGTTGCCGCGACGGCGGTCACCACGCCGCCGATGCCGACGATCGGCATCCGGCGATCGCCGTAGTAATGGCCCCATCCCGCCGAGATGGTCACGGTCCGGTCGTCCAGCTTGTCGTACACCGAACGCGTGATCAGCGCGAAACAGGCGTCGGTGCCGTAGACGACGGCGTTCGCGAGGACCGAGGCGATGGCGATGATCTGAATGGCGGTGGTGATCATGATGGCTTCCGTTCTTCGTGTTTAGCGTCGATAGAGAATCTAGCAGCGCTAGATCTATGCGTCAACCGGTTGCTGCCGATGCGTGGATTCCCCTCGGCCGCCGCCCGGTTCGGTTCGGTAGCCTTCTGTTAGCTGAAATGTGATGAATGCTGGCTGGACGCCGATGGGCGATCCAAGCGTGCGATGTCTGCAGGAATGCTGCGGCAAGCGCGGAGGTGCGTTGGCTCAGGGCGTATCGGTGTGGAGTCGGAACGTGCGGGCCGGTCTGCGCCTACCTGGTCCGCAGCGGCCCGATCGTCGGCGGTTCTGCGGTCGAGCGCTCCGGCTGGGCGTCATCAACTCGCCGCGCCCGACTCACTGCTCGAAGTTGGTCATTCCGTCACGGCGTATCAGCGCGCGACACGGCTTCGATGTGGCACCGGCTACTGCGCCGTGGCCGTCGGCGGGCATTGTCGCGAAGTGTGCTTGCGATGTGCTTGGTGCCCAAAGGGTTTCGTGCCGCCGCAAGTCACTGGCCGGCGGCGTCCGTGCCCCAGCCGTGTTCGAGCAGGTCGAACAGCTCTCGGAGCGCGCGCGGCGGATCCTCCCGTGTACTGGCGACTTTGGAGCTTTCCAGGGCGAAGTGGGCCAATCCCGCGGCGGCGAGATCCCCATCCGGTTTGCCGGTCGCCTCGGCGATTGCGGCCGCCAGCGCGGACTCGTGCCGCAGCAGCATCTGGTGTGCGTATTCGCGCAGTGCTGGCGTCGAGTCGATGAGGCGATGGAAGGCGACGATGCCGGGATCATCGCTGCGCGCGGTGCGACTGCGCATCAGATAGTCGCGCAGCGCGTGCATGACCGGTTGTCCCGAGGGGCGATCGCGGACGGCCGCGACCAGATCGGCCTCGACATCTGCGTCCAGGTCGAAGACCAACGATTCCTTGCTGGGGAAATGTTTGAACAGCGTGCTCAGTGATACGTCTGCCGCCTCGGCGACCTCCCGGACGCCGACATTGTCATAGCCGCGTTCGGTGAACAGCTGCATCGCGGCGTCGGCCAGGGCCTGGCGCGTCTGGGCCTTCTTGCGCTCACGGCGTCCGGTCGTCGCGGTCATATTGCCGACCCTACTCGATTCGGCTATCTGCACCAAAGTCGGAGCAGTTGTACTTTTGTAGCGGCTATGCTTTTCTGGATCGGTCGGCGGTCCGGATTGCCGATGACAAGTCCGAAGGAGGTGAGCGGTCATGTCCGCAGAAATGACCGAAATGAGAACCGCGCCAACGCGATCGATCCGATTGGTGCTGGCCGGGGTGCTGCTGGCAATGCTGCTGGCAATGCTGGACAACGCGATCGTCGGCACCGCGATGCCGACGATCGTGCGTGAATTGGGCGGACTGTCCCAGGTCGCCTGGGTGGTGACCGCGTACACCCTGCTATCGGCGATCTCGACGCCGGTATGGGCGAAGCTCGGCGACCTCTACCGCCGAAAGACCGTATTCCTCAGTGCTATCGGCGTATTCCTGATCGGTTCGGTGCTGGCGGGTGCATCGTGGTCGATGTCGGCGCTGATCGGATTCCGCGCACTGCAGGGGCTCGGCGCGGGCGGTATCGCCGTCACCGCGTTCGCCCTCATCGGCGCGCTGGTCCCGCCGCGCGAACGCGGGAAGTACCAGGGCATGACCGCCACCACGATGGCCATCGGCACCATCGGCGGACCGCTGCTCGGCGGTGTTATCACCGACGGACTCGACTGGCGGTGGGCCTTCTACATCAATATCCCGCTGGGCCTGGTGGCCTTCGCCTGGTCGTGGTGGCGGCTCGAGCTTCCGGTCGCGCGCAGGAAGGTAACCATCGACTACGCGGGCATCTGCACGCTCGCCATCGCGATCGCCGCGCTGGTGCTGATCGCGACCTGGGGCGGTGTCGACTACGCCTGGCTCTCGGCCCGGATCATCGGACTCGCCGTGCTCGCGGTGGCCACTCTTGCCGCATTCCTCGTCATCGAGCGCCGGGCCGCCGATCCGGTGATTCCGCTGGAGATCTTCCGTGCCCGCAATCTGACCCTGGCCGCGCTGACGGCACTGGTCGGTGGTGTGATCATGTTCGGATCGGTGCTGTATCTGCCGCTGTTCCAGCAGACGGTGCAGGGTGCCTCGGCGGCCAACTCCGGATTGCTGCTGCTGCCGATGATGATCCCCCTGCTCATCGTGTCCCAGATCGTCGGCAAGCGGATGACCGCCACCGGAAAGTACAAGATCTTCTTCATTCTCGGCGGGGTGTTCCTCACCGCGGGTGCCGTACTGCTGGCCACCGTCGATGCCGAAACCGGGCGGCTGGCAACGGGATTCGCGATGGCGCTGATGGGAGCCGGACTCGGCTTCTCGATGCAGCTGTCCACCGCCATCGCGCAGAACAGCGTGGCGATATCGCATATCGGCGCGGCATCCGGCGCGGTCACCCTGTTCCGCACCCTCGGCGGATCAATCGGTGTCGCGGCCTTCGGATCCCTGTTCACCAGGGCACTTCAGGGGCATGCGCCCGCCGACGGTCCCGGATATCTGGCAGCCTTCGCCTCCGGCGTCGGGAATGTCTTCCTGGCCGCCTCGGTGATCTGTGCGCTCGGCTTCGTGATCTCCTGGTTCATCGAGGAAGTTCCGCTGCGCGGCAAGGCTGTTGAACCGGCTGCGCAAGGCGGGTCGGCACCGCTTGCGTCAGAGAAGCAGACCGCGGTCTGATGCGGTGCGACGCCCGCTCGATCACACCGGGATCGGGCGGGTGTCGTGCCTGTGGGC
>NZ_JBSGEQ010000004.1:210984-275712 GCF_053602975.1 Nocardia sp. NPDC004278 | reverse complement strand
TGCGGTCTGGGTGTCGTGCCTGTGGGCTGCGGTCTGGGTGTCGTGCTTGCGGGCTGCGGTCTGGGTGTCGTGCTTGCGGGCTGCGGTCTGGGTGTCGTGCCTGTGGGCTGCGGTCTGGGTGTCGTGCTTGCGGGCTGCGGTCTGGGTGTCGTGCTTGCGGGCTGCGGTCTGGGTGTTGTGCCTGTGGGCCTGCGGTGTGGGTGTTGTGCCTGTCGGCTGCGGTGTCGGCGTAGTGCCCATCGGCCGCGGTGTCGGCGTAGTGCCCATCGGCCGCGGTGGCGCGTGTGCCGCGGCGCGATCCCGGTTGAACCCGCTGTGGCCGGGCCCCCGCGCGTACCGGCGCCCGGTGTCAATCCGCGACGGCGTCCGGGTGGGTGTGCTCGAACAGCCGACGCATCATGTCCGACAACATGATTCGTTCGTCCCGGCTGAGCGGTGCGAGGATTTCCTCGCGCACTTGCCCGGCCTCCTTGTCCAGCGCCCGCAGTGCCGTCCGTCCGGACCTGGTGATCCGCACCGACATTCTGCGGCGATCGGCGGGATCGCGGGTGCGTTCGACGTGACCGGCGCTGGCCAATTCATCGACGATCTTCGCCACATCGCTGGGATGGATATCGAGCCGGATCCCCAGATCGCGCTGCACATGCGGGCCGAAATCGGCCAGCGCGGCGAGTACGGCCATATGCCACAACCGAAGTCCGCGCGCCGCGAGCCGCTCGGCGAATCGGCCGCGCGCGACCTTGCCGACACGTGACAGCAGGTAGGTGTCGAGCCCGAGCAGGCTCGGCGGCAGGGCCCGCGCGGATTCCATGCGACAAATTATAGGGCCGGTCCTACGATAGGTGAACACCTACTAAATAGGAGATATCGTGGACGCCCTGTACCCGAGACTGCTCGTCACCCGCTTCGCCGAATGCTTCGAGTTCTATCGCGCCGTCCTCCCGGAGCTGGTCGGCGCGAAGCTGATCAAGGGCACCGCGGCGGGCCCGTACGCGAACTGGGATGTGGATGACCAGGCAGTCCTGGTGCTCTTCGACCGCGCTGCCATGGCCCAGGTCGCTGGCACCACCGATCTGCCGGTCACCCCGGCACCCGCACAGGACGCGGTGATGTTCGTGTGCCGAGTGGCCGATGTCGACGCTGGTGTCGCGCTATGTCTGCGCAACGGCGCGACGCTGGTTGCCGGGGCGGTGGATCGTCCGGAGTGGGGGCCGAATCTGCGGACCGCGCATCTGCGCGATCCGGAAGGCGCACTTATCGAACTCCAGTCCTACTGAGAATCAGCTGATCTGCCAGGAGCCGACCTCGCGGTATCCGGAGTTGTAGATGGCCGAACCGTCGCCCTCGATCAGCTGGTAGTGCTCTACGTTGCCGCCCCAGTAGCGCAGGATGCGACCGAGCTCATCGGCGAGATCGGCAGGTGCCGGGACGCCCTCGGGCAGGACATCCAGATCTACCTCCAGGGTGAATTTCACCTTGTCGAATCTACCGGCGCGCCCTCGCCCGTCCCGCGCTTCGCTGTATGTTTCTCCGATCGCCGGGCGGGATGCGGACGTGGAAAGGTATCGTCGGGCGGGAAAATTTCACACCCAACGGGGGCTCGCACCAGCGGGCTGAGAGGACGGCTAGCCCAATTCGGGCGTTCAGGGCCGTCGACCGTATGAACCTGACCAGGTAATGCTGGCGTAGGGAGGAAATCAAATGGGCACAATTGCGTCCGCGGGTCGCTCCGCAGGCTCCGCTCCTGTCGACTCCGTGACCACCGGTCCGATCGAAGGCAGCGTCAAGCACTACCAGCAGGTCGATGACCTGCGCATTCCGGTGCGTCGGATCAATCTGACCAATGGCGAACACTTCGACGTCTATGACACCTCGGGCCCGTACACCGACGAGGCGGCGACCATCGACCTGGACGCGGGGCTGCCCGAGCTGCGCGGCGGCTGGGCCAAGCCCGAGGTCGACGGTCCGCCGACCCAGCTGGCCTGGGCACGTCAGGGCATCATCACCCCCGAGATGCGTTTCATCGCCGCGCGCGAGGGCGTGCGCGCCGAGCTCGTGCGCGACGAGGTCGCCGCTGGCCGCGCCGTCATCCCGGCCAACCACAAGCATCCAGAGCTGGAGCCGACCATTATCGGCAAGAAGTTCCTGGTGAAGATCAATGCCAATATCGGCAACTCGGCCGTCTCCTCCTCGATCGCGGAGGAGGTGGAGAAGATGGTGTGGGCCACCCGCTGGGGCGCGGACACCATTATGGATCTGTCCACCGGCAAGAACATCCACGAGACCCGCGAGTGGATTCTGCGCAATTCCCCGGTCCCGGTCGGCACCGTGCCGATCTATCAGGCGCTGGAGAAGGTGAACGGCGATCCGACCGCACTCACGTGGGAGATCTACCGCGACACCGTGATCGAGCAGTGTGAGCAAGGCGTGGACTATATGACCGTGCACGCCGGTGTGCTGCTGC
The DNA here is from genome assembly GCF_053602975.1 of Nocardia sp. NPDC004278. Taxonomy (NCBI): domain Bacteria; kingdom Bacillati; phylum Actinomycetota; class Actinomycetes; order Mycobacteriales; family Nocardiaceae; genus Nocardia; species Nocardia sp. NPDC004278. The sequence continues at coordinate 273,248 of NZ_JBSGEQ010000004.1, read as the reverse complement.
GCTATGTGCCGCTGACCGCCAAGCGGGTCACCGGCATCGTCTCGCGCGGCGGATCCATCATGGCCGCATGGTGTTTGGCGCACCACCAGGAATCGTTCCTGTACACCAACTTCGCCGAACTCTGCGAGATCCTGGCGCGCTACGACGTGACCTTCTCCCTCGGTGACGGCCTGCGTCCCGGCTCCATCGCCGACGCCAATGACGAGGCGCAGTTCGCCGAGCTGCGCACCCTCGGCGAGCTGACCAAGATCGCGAAATCCCATGGCGTGCAGGTGATGATCGAGGGTCCGGGGCACGTGCCGATGCACAAGATCGTGGAGAACGTGCGGCTGGAAGAGGAGTTGTGCGAGGAGGCGCCGTTCTACACCCTCGGCCCGCTCGCCACCGATATCGCGCCCGCCTACGACCACATCACCTCGGCCATCGGTGCCGCGATCATCGCCCAGGCCGGTACCGCGATGCTCTGCTATGTCACACCCAAGGAGCATCTGGGTCTGCCCAACCGGGACGATGTCAAGGTCGGCGTGATCACCTACAAGATCGCCGCCCACGCCGCCGACCTCGCCAAGGGGCACCCGCACGCCCAGGACCGGGACAACGAATTGTCCAAGGCGCGCTTCGAATTCCGCTGGCGCGACCAATTCGCGCTGTCGCTGGACCCGGATACCGCCCGCGAGTACCACGACGAAACCCTGCCCGCCGAACCCGCCAAGACCGCCCACTTCTGCTCCATGTGCGGACCGAAGTTCTGCTCCATGCGCATTTCCGCGGACGTCCGGGAATACGCCGCGCGCCAGGGGCTTTCGGATGCCGAAGCGATCGAAGCGGGGATGGCGGAGAAGTCCGCCGAGTTCGCCGACCACGGCGCCCAGGTGTACCTGCCCGTGGTCTCGTAGTTTCGTCCGCGGCGGTGACCTTGCCGCACTCATGGACGTGAGCGGGCCCGATCCGAACGTGCGGATCGGGCCCGACTTATTCGCTCGCGCGGAGTTTGTCAGTGGTCGGTGCGAAGATGCCGGTTGAATCCAGGCCGAACAGGTCGCCGACAGATTGGAGCCGTGATGGGCAAGGAGTTCCAGGTGACGTATGACTGCGCCGATCCCGGTGCGCAGGCGACGTTCTGGGCGGAGGCGTTGGGCTATCACCTGCAGCCGCCGCCCGCGGGCTTTCCGGATTGGACGACCGCGTTGACTGCCTGGGGCGTACCGCCGGAGCATCACAACGACCGGTCGGCCATCCTCGATCCAGATGGCTCGGGGCCGCGGCTGTTCTTCCAAAAGGTGCCCGAACCGAAGACCGCGAAGAACCGTGTACACCTGGATATCCGCGCCGCGCCCGGTCTGACCGGCGACGAACGGATGACCGCATTGGAAGCCGAGGCAACCCGACTCGTCGCGATCGGTGCAACGCGACTCAGCCGTATCGAGCCAGGCGGCTTGGACGCCGGTCACATCGTGCTCGCCGACCCGGAGGGCAATGAATTCTGCCTGGACTGAAAGTCGATGCCGGCGTCCGAGTCGATGCAGCCACCCGGCCAGCGCATCACTCCGCAGTCCGCACGCCGCCACCTCGGTACCTTGCCGCATAACCATTGGCTACCTCGTGGGCCGTACCGTGTGCGAGGTAGCCACGAGCTATGCGCCACTCGAGCTGCCCTCGTGGCACCTGACAATGCACGCGTGGGATCGCATTATGGTTCGGTGCGGGCATGCCAGATGCGACCGCGGACCTCGCCGAGGCCGATGCGATGCGAATTCGGACCCGGGGCCGAGGCGGTGATGACCACCTCGTCGCCATCCTCGAGGAAGGTGCGGTGCAGGCCGTTCACCGTGAGGGGTTCGGCTCCGCCCCAGGACAATTCGATGAACGAACCGCGCTGGTCGGGGGCAGGTCCGGAGATGGTGCCCGAGGCGTAGAGGTCGCCGGTGCGGGTGGCGGCGCCGTTCGCGGTGAGATGCGCCAGCATCTGCGCCGGTGACCAGTACATCCGGGCATACGGTGGGTGCGCGACGGTTTGGCCGTTCCAGCGCACGGCCAGATCGATATCGAATCCCCATGGCTGGCTGCCCCGCAGATAGGGCAGCGGCTGGGGCACTTGCTCCGGCAGCGGTATGCGGGCCTCCTCCAATGCGGCCAGCGGGGTGACCCAGGCCGACATCGACGTCGCGAAGGATTTGCCGAGGAAGGGGCCGAGCGGCTGATACTCCCAGGCCTGGATATCGCGCGCGGACCAATCGTTCACCAGCACGACGCCGAAGACGTGCTCGGCGAACTCGTCGATATCGATGGGGGTGCCCAGCTCGGAACCGACTCCGACCAGGAAGCCGAGCTCCGCCTCGATATCGAGACGCTGTGAGGGTCCGAAATCCGGTGTGCCGGATTGTGTTCGGCGTTGGCCGCGCGGGCGCACAATATCGGTGCCGGAGACCACCACGGTGCCGGCGCGTCCGTGATATCCGACCGGCAGATATCGCCAATTGGGCAGCAGCGGTTCGGAATCGGGACGGAACAGTCTGCCGAGGTTCGTCGCATGGTCGATGCTGGCGTAGAAGTCGACGTAATCGCCGATCTGCACCGGCAGTTCGGTCCGCACATCATGCAGTAGGTGCACGGCGGCCGCGGGCAATTCGGTATCGATCAGCTCGCGGATCCGGTTGCGCACCTCGCGCCAACGACGCGGTCCCTGCGCCATGAAGGCATTGAGGCTCGGCTCGGCGAATACCGGATCCTCCAGTGCCGCAGCCAGATCGATGACGTACTCGCCGATCCGGACGCCGACGCGAAAATCCTCGCCCTCGGGTGCGAAGACCCCGTAAGGGAGATTGCGGGGGCCGAAGAGGTCATCGTCGGCTACTTCGACGCGGGTCTTCATGCGGGCCCACGACGCTGGTCCGCGTGCGGGCGCTGATCGGATCGCCGGTGTCCGTCGGACTGTGGTCCGCGACCCGACCAGGTCCACGCATATCCGGGATCCTCGCAGGCCAGCGCGCCCTCACCGAGTTCGAGCGGCCGGAACGTGTCGACCATGACCGCGAGCTCGTCGAAGAAGTCGATGCCGATACTGCGCTCGTACGCGCCCGGCTGCGGACCGTGCGCATAGCCGCCGGGATGCACCGACACCGACCCCTGGCCGATGCCCGAACCCCTACGCGCCTCATAGTTTCCGCCGCAGTAGAACATGATTTCGTCGCTGTCGACATTGGAGTGGTAGTACGGCACCGGAATCGATAGCGGATGGTAGTCGACCTTGCGCGGTACGAAATTGCACACCACGAAGTTGATCCCCTCGAAGGCCTGATGGGCGGGCGGCGGCTGGTGCACCCGGCCGGTGAGCGGTTCGAAATCGGAGATATTGAAGGTGAGCGGATACAGGCAGCCGTCCCAGCCGACCACATCGAAGGGATGCGTCGCGTAGATCATCCGGGTGCCGACCACGCGACCGCCGGGACGGTGTTTCACCAGCACCTCGATATCGGTTCCGGTGGCCGTCAACGGCTGCGACGGGCCGTGTAGATCGCGCTCGCAGTACGGCGAATGCTCCAGCAGCTGACCGAATTTCGATAGATAGCGCTTGGGTGGGGTGATATGGCCGGCCGCCTCGATGACATACGCGCGCAGCGGTTCCGGGCCGGTCGGTAGCCAGCGGTGCGTGGTCGCCCGCGGAATCAGGACCTGGTCGCCCTGTCGGGCGGGGATGGTACCGAAGACCGTTTCCACAACGGCGGCACCGGATTCCACATACACCAGCTCGTCGCCGATCGCATTGCGGTACAGCGCTGAGGCGCCCTTGGCCGCAACATAGGAGATCCGAACATCCGCATTCCCGAGCAGCAGCCGTCGGCCGGTGACCGGATCGGTTTCGGCCGGAGTATCGCCGGGGAACAGCTGGTGCAGCCGCAGATGGCGATGGCGCAGTGGATGATTCGGGGTCAGGGACTGGTCCGGCAGCTCCCAGACCGTCGAGTCGACGATGGCGGGCGGCAGACCGCGGTGATAGAGCAGCGAGGAATCGCCGGAGAAGCCTTCCTCGCCCATCAGCTCTTCGTAATAGAGCTGTCCCTGGTCGTCCCGATGCTGCGTGTGTCGCTTCGGCGGCACCGCTCCCACCTGCCGATAAAACGCCATGACCGCACCTCCGCCGGACCGCTGGATATGCCCCCATCGTAGTGCCCGGTGGTGGGGTGCAGGGCCGGATCGGTGGACATTTTGCCGGTCCAGGGCCGCCTTCTGCGGCATTCCGTCTAGTGATAGGGCTAACTGCTGAACAATTGTCGACCACTAGTCGAGCCAGTCTGGCGCAATCGGTGGCGTTTTGCTCAGGCGTGGCGCAGCGCGCGGTATACGGCCGAGCCGACGAATGCCCCGAGGCGCTGCGGATCCCAGTCGCCCTCGCCGGTGAGCAGGGTGCGCACCGCGCCCTCGCCCGCGGACACCCACAGTTCCACCAGCACCGGCAGTTTGTGGTCGGCGTCCGCGGTGCCCCATGCGCGCAGTGTCGGTCGCAGCAGTGCGGTGCAGCGCTCGACGGCGAGTTTGCGGCCGCGCCCGAATGAATCCGCAACGGCGGGATCGGGATTGCCGTACAGCAGTCGCCACGCATCGGGCCGATCGGCCGCCTTCTCCAGCAGTGCGCAGAAGCCGTCGATGAATACGGTCTCGCCCGCGTCGACATCGCGGGGCGGCAGCACCTCGAGCAGTCCGCCGATGAGAAAGCTCTCCTCGCGCTGGATCAGTGCCTCGATCAGTTCGACGCGATCCGGAAAGCAGGCGTACACCACGGGCCGGGTCACATTCATCCGCTCGGCGATCGCGGCCATGGTGACCGCCGCTATGCCGTGTTCGACGGCGATCGCCAGTGCGGTGTCGAGCACCTGGGGTCGGCGACGCTCGGGGCCCAAATGCTGAGCCCGCTGCCGTGGCCGCACCGCCGTCTCGCTACCCATGCGGACCAAGATATCAGCGTTCTGCCGTGGATTCGCGCTGGTCCCGAGCCCGAAGATGGCTTTCCTACATCAATGCACAATATTTCTACCGTCGCGGATGAAAGTCGCCGGAGCGGCAACCGGACGGCTGATCACAGCCGAGGAGTCATCGTTGACCGAAACTCTCTTCAACCCGAAAACCTGCGAATTCGCCGAATTCGACGCGGAGACCACGCAGACTGCCGCGCACCACCGTCGAGCTCGGCCCAGGCTTCTGGGGTGAAGAGGATCTTCACTCGTCGTCCCCATCGTCGGTTTCATCGAGTTCGTGGTGCTCGACGTCAACGGACCGTAGCTGTTCGATGGATCGCTCGAGATGACGCGCATCGGCCGGGGATCCGAGCAGATAGGCGGTTTCCGTCAACGACTCGTACTCACGCAGCGAGATCACGACGGCAGATTCACGTCCCGCTCGAGTGATGACGACCTCCTCTGGTTCGCTGAACGTCAGTCGGTGAATTCGGCGATTACCGGGGCGTGGTCGCTGGCGCCCTTGCCTTTTCGTTCCTCGCGGTCGACCAGGGCGTCCTTGGCGCGGGCGGTGAGGGCGGGGGAGCCGAGGATGAAGTCGATGCGCATGCCTTCTTTTCGGGGGAAGCGCAGCTGGGTGTAGTCCCAGTAGGTGTAGACGCCAGGGCCGGGGGCGAAGGGGCGCATGATGTCGGCGAAGCCGGTTTCGACAATGGCGTTGAAGGCGTCGCGTTCGGGCTGGGAGGTGTGGGTTTTATCGGCGAAGTATTCGACGGACCAGACATCGTCGTCGGTCGGCGCGATATTCCAGTCACCGACCAGGGCTATCTGGGCCTGCGGATTGTCGGCGAGCCATTGGGCGCCGTTATCACGCAGGGCGGCAAGCCATTCCAGTTTGTAGGTGTAGTGCGGGTCGTCGAGGGTGCGGCCATTGGGGACGTAGAGGCTCCAGACTCGGACCCCGCCGCAGGTCGCCCCGAGTGCGCGCGATTCCACGATCGGCGCGCTGATCAGCGATTCGCCCGCGTCCTTATCGAAGCCGGGCTGATTCGGGAAGGCGTCGGCCACATCGTCCAGGCCGATGCGGGAGGCGATGGCCACGCCGTTCCACTGGTTCAGCCCGATATGGGCGACCTCGTAGCCGAGTTCGTCGAAGCGCTCGAACGGGAACTGGTCATCACGGCATTTGGTTTCCTGCATCGCGAGCACATCGATGTCCTGGCGGTCGAGGAAGTCCGCGACCCGGTCGAGGCGGGAGCGGATCGAATTGACGTTCCAGGTCGCGAGACGCACGGATGCCTTCCTTCACAATGGGTTATAGCTCTGTTCTACCGCAGGACCACTGGTTCAGCGAGGCCCGTCCGGCGTGGCGTAGCGGTAGCTGTGATGGTCGAGGAAACCCAATTCGTGGTACACCGCGATGGCCACGGTGTTCTCGGCCTCGACCTGGAGGTAGGCGTGGGTGGCGCCGCGGTCGGCCCCCCAGCGGATCAGCTCCGCGCACAACAGCGACCCCAGTCCGTGTCTGCGGTGCTCGGCCGCCACCGCGACGCAGGTCAGACCGATCCAGCGGCGGCCATCCGGCGCGGTGGTGAGCGCGCCGCGGCCGATCGCGATGGGCCGGGGCAGGCCGAGCGAGGCGAATCCCACCTCACCGTCGTGCACCGCCGTCAATACCTCGACCACCGGCGGTGTGGAAACCGCCTGTGCCGCAGGGTCTTCGCCGCCGTGCCGGTGCATCGATAGCCACGCGGCATCGGGCGCGGGTGCGATGCGCACCATCGGCGGTCCTTGCGGCAGTACGAAATTCTCGATATCGATGGCGAGCAGCCGGGTCTCCCGCAGACTGCGCCAGCCCGGCGGCAGCGGGGCGAGTCGATCGGGCAATGCGAGTTGGACCGGTAGCCCGTGCGCGGTGTACCACTCGCCGATCCGCTGCAGCGTATCCGCGCCGAGCGCCGCCGGGCCATCCGAACTGCCGAGCGGCACAGCGGAATTGGCGCGGTTGGTGTATCCGTGCCCGGCACGCAACAGCCACCCGTCGATCCATGCCTGCTCGATTCCGGGCCAGCCGTATGCCGCGGCGGCCTCCAGCGCGCGAATCTCCCTGGTGCGAATCGGCCTGGGCCCCAACGCTTTCATCGCCACCACGCGATCGGGGGCAACCGCGACGACCTGTCCGTCCGCGCCGCGCACCGTCGGCGGATCCAGTGAAACCAATTCGCCGATCACATCGGTGAGTGGTTGTGGATAACCCGCCGGCAACCGATACCGCAGTACAACGCGCCGACCCAGTTGGATATCGGGCAATGGCGAATCGCCTGGTTGGCCCGCCCGATCTGGTCGCTGCGCCGACTCCGCTGCCGCAGGATCAGTCATCGTGCCCGAACGGATCGGGCACCGTACCGGGAATCCAGCTGAGTCCCGGTGTGCCCCAACCATTCCGCTTGATCGCCTTCTTCGCCGCGCGGGCGTTGCGGCCGATCAGCACATCCACATAGAGATAGCCGTCGAGATGTCCGACCTCGTGCTGCAGCATGCGGGCGAAGAAACCCTTGCCCTCGATATCGACCGGATTGCCGTGCTCATCGGTTCCGGTGACGCGCGCCCAGTCGGCGCGGCCGGTGGGGAACTGCTCGCCGGGCACCGACAGGCAGCCCTCGTCGTTATCGTCGGGATCCGGCATGGTCTCCGGAATCTCCGAGGTCTCCAGCACCGGGTTGATCACCGCACCCTTGCGCCGTACGGTCGCACCCTTCTCATCGATATCGGGGCAGTCGTAGATGAACAGCCGCAACGGCACGCCGACCTGGTTGGCGGCCAGCCCGACGCCATTGGCGGCATCGAGCGTGTCGTACATATCCGCGATCAGCTCGGCCAGCTCCTCCGGCGTCTGGGTGACCGGTTCGGTCGGATTGTGCAGTACGGGATCACCGACGATCACGATGGGGAGGATAGCCATGGCGTCAATTATTGCCGATGGCGTTCGCGCGCCCGACAACGCGTCGTTGCGACTCGCTACCGGCCGGTAGGGACACGCCGCACCGAAGGTGGGGCAATCCCTGGAGCCCGTGGTTGAATGATCCGCGACGTATGAGCATCATTTTTCGTCTGGTGGTTCTTACTCGGCGAGGGAGCAAGATGGACGGCGCAGCGGCTCGGAATCTGTCCGCGATCCAGGACGGCCCTTCTGCGAGCGAAGATGTCACGGCCGTGCAGGTCGGCGATGGCAGTGACGGTCTCAGCCGTCGCGAGCACGACATTCTGGCCTTCGAACGGCAATGGTGGAAGTACGCCGGTGCCAAGGAAGAGGCCATTCGTGAGCTGTTCGGCATGTCGCCGACCAGGTACTACCAGGTGCTCAACGCGGTGGTGGACCGGCCGGAGGCACTGGCCGCCGATCCCATGCTGGTGAAGCGGCTGCGGCGACTGCGGGCGAGCAGGCAGAAGGCCCGAGCCGCCCGAAGGCTCGGCTTCCAGGTATGACGCGCCGCCGTAAAAGCGGGCCCCGCGCAACGACCACAGGGCCTGGTTTGCGGATAGGGTCTTTTACGTGAGCAACTCGAATCCCACCCCCGGCGGGCCGCCATTGCGCGCGCTGGCGATGGTGTTGATCGCGCTGGCCATCGTGTTCGCCGGACTCGGCGCGATGTCGTTATCGAGTTCGGACTCCGATACCTCGGGGGCGGGTGAATCCTCGACCGCGGCAATGGGGCAGACCACCGCAACCACGGGTCAGGCCGCGGCAACCACGACGGTCGCGGCAACCACGGCGGCCGCGACGACCACTCCGGTGGCGTCGACCACAAAACCGGCCGCTACGTCGTCGACCACAACGCCGACGACGACCCCGTCGACCACAACGGCGAATCGCGCGGTGCCGGTACGGGTTCTGAACAACAGCACGGTCCCCGGATTGGCCGCGCGCACGGCAAATGAGCTCACCACCAACGGCTGGACGGTCGCCGAGGTCGGCAACTATCCCGGCCCGAATATCTCGAATACGACTGTGTACTACGGCAATAGCCCCGGTGAGAAAGAGGCCGCACTGGCCATTGCCGACGAACTGGGCGTGACCGCCGAGCCGCGAGCCGCCGGTTCGGGTTCGGGTGTCACGGTGGTTGTCACGGGCAACTGAGGTGTATCTCGGCCCGAGTGATGGGCCGGGAGGCGGTAGCCCGAGCGTGACCATGAGGTCCCAGGAGCGTCGCGAAATGAATACCGCCTCGCCGCGACACGGCCCTGTCACGGTACGACACGGCGGGCGTGGCATCATCTTGTCCGGTAACGAACGTGTCCACCCAGCTTTACTCGTAAACTCGGTACTCGTAAAGGAGTTCCCCCGATGGCCCCGTACACAACTCGTCGCCCGTCCTGGCGGACTGTGACCCCGGTGCTCGCTGTCGCGGTCTTCAGCCTTGCCGCCTGTTCGAACAGTCAGGAATCGAGCGAAGTCAAGGGAACGACGCCCCCGGTGTGGACGGGTGCTTCCGCCCCGCCCGCGGGCGAGTTCGGCACCGAGACGGGCGCTCCGAACGCGAACCCGGGGGTGAAGGTCGACCTGAAGGATCCCGCCGGCGCCTCGGTCGCCGTCGCGAATATCACCAAGGACGGTAACCACCTGCAGGTCAGCGTCGAGGCGCATGGTTTGCGTCCGGGCTTCCACGGCCTGCACATCCACCAGGTCGGCAAGTGCGAGCCGAATTCGGTCGCGCCCACCGGCGGTCCCGCGGGTGACTTCCTCTCCGCCGGTGGCCACCTGCAGGTCGGCAGCGCCAATGCGCATCCGGCCAGCGGCGATCTGACCTCGCTCGAGGTCCGTGCGGACGGTTCGGCCAAACTGGTCACCACCACCGATGCGGTGACCCTGGACGACATCAAGGGCAAGGCCCTGATGATCCACGCCGACGCCGACAACTTCGGCAATATCCCCAATCGTTATGTCCGCGCCGACGGTGTCGCGGGTCCGGACGAGACCACTCTTGCGACCGGCGACGCGGGTGGCCGCGTCGCTTGCGGCGTCATCCAGTAGCAAGGTTCACCGATATGGCCGGGACAGCAATCGCGCGGGTTCCCTTCCCAGGCTCGCCCCGGCCCACTATCGGTATCGAATGGGAGATCGCACTCGTCGACAAGGTGACCCGCGATCTGTCGAATACCGCTGCGGCCGTATTCGATTCGCTCGGCGAGCTGCGCGCCTACGATGGCACACCGCAGGTCACCAAGGAATTGCTGCGCAATACGGTCGAACTCGTCACCGGTGTGCACAACTCGGTCGGCGAGGCGGTCGATGATCTGCGCGGCACCATGGATACCGTGCGCCGTGCCGCCGATCCGCTCGGCGTCGATCTGTTCTGTGCGGGCACCCATCCGTTTGCCCAGTGGTCGGCCCAACAGCTCACGCGCTCAGCGCATTACGACGAGCTGATCGATCGCACCCAGTGGTGGGGCCGCCAGATGATGATCTGGGGCGTGCACGTGCACGTCGGAGTCTCGCACCGCGAGAAGGTCTTTCCGATTCTGAACTCGCTGCTGCTGTCGTATCCACATCTGCTGTCGCTGTCCGCGTCCTCGCCGATGTGGGCCGGTGCGGATACCGGTTATGCGAGCAACCGGACGCTGATGTTCCAGCAGCTGCCGACCGCCGGTCTGCCGTTCCAATTCGAAAACTGGACGCAGTTCGAGCATTTCGTGCACGACCAGATGAAGACCGGGGTCTTCGAGCAGCTCGGCGGCATGCACTGGGATATCCGGCCGGCGCCGAAATGGGGCACCATCGAGGTGCGGGTCTGCGATGGGATTTCGACCCGCGCGGAGCTGGCGGCCATGGCTGCGCTGATCCACTGCCTGATCGTCGACCTCGATCAGCGTCTCGAGAACGGTGAAGTGCTGCCGTCCATTCCGCCGTGGCATGTCCAGGAGAACAAGTGGCGGGCCGCCCGCTACGGCCTGGACGCGATCGTCATTGTCGATGACGACAGCAATGAGCGATTGGTCACCGACGATCTGACGGATCTGCTGCACCGGCTGGAGCCGACCGCCAAGCGGCTGGGATGTGCGGACGAACTCGCGCTCGTGGCGGAGATCCCGCAGCGCGGTGCGTCCTATCAGCGCCAGCGCAAAGTGGCCGCGAGCACACAGGGCGATCTGGTCGCGGTCGTCGATGCCCTGGTCAAGGAGCTGGACCAGTAGTTCGGCCGGGGTGAACGGTCGGCTGACGTTCAGTTGGCCAGGGGGATGGCGTTCATCCCCCGTTTACTATGGTCGATGTGCTTGTCGAAGATCCGGGTCAACGCGTAGCGATAGCTCGCAAAGCGCTCGAAAAGGACAGCCGTGGCAGCCGCATCGAGCGGGTGCGCGCGCTACGCTCGCGGATCTGGGTGGTGGCCGCCATCGCGGCGGTGCCGGTGCTGCTCATCGCCCTGCAGCTGGGTTCGATCGGGCACGATTTCGAGGGTCCGCTCGGCAGTCTGTGGCACGACTACGTCGGCACGCCCAAGTCCATGTCGGTGCCGTGGGCCGGACTGATCCTGGCCCTGGTCGGAATCTCGCAGCGCCGCAGGATGATCGCGGTCGGCATCGCGGCGGGTATCGATGCGGTGTGGGCGGGTATTCGACTGCTCGGCGGTGCATCGTTCGCCATCGGCAATGGTCCGACCATTGTGCTGACCGGTCTGGCGCTGGTCGCGGGATTGCGCTGGCGCGGGGTCGAGCGGCGCAATGCGCTGCACGCCGCCGCCCTCGGCGCACTGCTGGTCCTGGCCACCAAGGTCGGTGATGTGTGGCTGCACGTTACGGTGGTCAGCCGCCCACAGGTCTACGACGTCTATGTGGCGCTCGCCGACCACGCGCTCGGTGATCCGTCCTGGGTGATGGGTCGGGTGGTGGACGCACTCGGACCGGCCGTCTACGCGGTACTGCACTGGGTCTATATCGAACTTCCGGTGGCAGCGATCGTTGTCGCGGTGTGGCAGCTGCGCCGGGTGGTTTCGACCGGTATTTGGCCGAGTCACTATCTGGTGCGCACCTTCCTGGTGCTCGGACTGCTCGGCCCGGTCATCTATGTGATCTTCCCGGTGGTCGGTCCGATGTTCGCCTTCGGCGCGGACGGCCACGGCCTGCAGGTGGGCAACTTCTGGCCCGGTGTCATCCCACCGGTCGACCGCAATCCGGCGCCGATGCCCTTCGACGCCTTCACACCGCGCAACTGCATGCCCTCCATGCACACCGCATGGGCGCTGTCGGTTTTTCTGCACACCCGCCGCGACACCGACGGTTCCCGCGCTCCGCTGTGGTTGCGCTGCCTCGGCACGTTCTGGCTGCTCGCGACATTGACCGCGACCCTCGGCTTCGGCTACCACTACGGCGTCGACCTGGTCGCGGGCGCGGTGCTGTGCCTGACCGTCGACTCCGTGCTGCGCGATCCCGAACGCGGTTGGGGCTGGTTCCGCGTGCGACTGGTCCTGTTCGGCGCGGCGATCCTCGGCACACTGCTGCTGGCCTTCCGCTATCTCGCGGTCTCGATGGCCGAATATCCAGTGCTGGCCGGGACTGTCGTACTCGCGCTGCTGGCCGCCATGGCCGCCGCATTCCACGCGACCTGGTTCGCCGTGGTGCCGGTGAGCGCAGCCGAGGAGCCGATTCCGGTCCGATCCTGATGCGGCTCAGCGGGTGTCGTCGGGCAGTTCATTGACGCGCCGCAGCCCGTCACGGTAGCGCTGTTCCCGGTAGGCGGTGCGGCCGATCAAGTGGGCGATCACCGGGGCGGTGAGCAGGGTGAACAGGCCGACCAGCACCAGCATCCCGATATTGCCGTGGCCGCGCAATTGGATCGCCGTGCCCGCCAGCACCAGGACTAGACCGACCACCTGAGGTTTGGTGGCGGCGTGCATGCGCGAGAGGGTGTCGGGGAAGCGCACGATGGCAATGGATGCGGTCAGTGCGAGTGTCGCGCCGGTCAGGATGAGGGCTCCGGCGGCCAAGTGCCATAGGTTCATACGTCATCCCTGACTCGGAATCGGGAGACCGCGGCCGAGCCGAGGAAGCCGACCAGGGCCAGCGCCACGATCGCCGGCACGACCGTGGCGTCGTCGGTGTATGCGGCCCAGACCGCGAGTCCGGAGGCGGCGATGGCCATCAGCGCGTCGATGCCGACGACCCGGTCCAGGGTGTCCGGTCCGGCGAGAATGCGGTAGCTGACGAGTACGGCGGCGACCGTCAGCATGATGCCCGACACCATGGCGACAACGATCACGATTGCACCTCCGGATCGGAAGTTCTACTGGCCGAACGCCATTCGGCGGGGCGCTCGAACGACGAGATGAGCAGCCGCTCCAGCCGCCGGGTGGTCCGGTAGAACCTATCGACCGCCGCCTCGCTGCTCACATCCAGCACATGCACGTAGATGAGACAGCGCTGACGGTCGATCTCCAGCACCATCGTGCCGGGGATCAGATTGAGCACATCGGCGCACAACACCAGCACCAGATCCGATCGCATACTCAAATTCACCCGGAGCACGCCGGAGACCGGCGGTGGCGCCGGACGCACCGCGAACCAGGCCACCTGCAGACTGGATTCCAGCGCGTAATACGCACTGACAATGATCAATTCGGCCAGCGACACCGGATGCAACCGCCCGGATACCGGGACCCGGGGCAGCGGCAAGGTCAGCATGATCAATGCGCCGACGCCGAGTCCGGCCAAGAGGTTGCCGACACTGAGATCGCCCCAGAGCATCAACCAGACGATCGTCAGCCACAACAGCACGCCGATCCGCACCGCCGTCGCCCGGCTGGGCAGCAAGCGTGCCGCGCCGGTACTCATAACCGCACCACGCATATGCTTCGCTCGCTCATCGGATCGGCCCCTTGCTCACTTTGCCGTGTTCGGCGGACGAACTGCCCAGCACCGCACCGACATACACCGTGGGATCGCTCAGGTCCGTTGCCGCTCGATCGGCAATGCGCAGGACCGGACCGGCGAAGACGGTCAGACAGAGACCGGCCGCCACGAGTGCTGTCGTCGACAGCACCATCAGCAGCGGCATCCGTCCGGGATCGGTGCGCTCGTCATAGCGCACATCGGTCGAATCCTCCACCAGGGTAGGCGGTTTCGCCGCGGTGAGATGCCCCTCGGGTGCCTCGGCGCGCGGCCGCCAGAACGCCTTGCTCCACACCCGCGCGACGGCATACAGCGTGAGCAGACTGGTCACCACCGAACCCCCGACCAGCACCCAGGCCAGTACGCTGCCATCCGCCGCGCCCGCCTGCAGTAGGGCGACCTTGCCGATGAAGCCCGAAAACGGCGGTATGCCACCGAGATTCAAGGCGGGCACCAGGAACAGGATGGCCAGCAGTGGACTCGCCGTCGCCAAACCACCGAGTCGGCGCAGCGATACCGAGCCCGCCTGCCGCTCGATCAGGCCGACCACCAGGAACAGTGCGGTCTGCACCAGAATGTGGTGCGCCACATAGAACACCGCGCCGGACAGTCCGGCGGCGGTGGAAAGTCCGATGCCGAACACCATGTACCCGATATGGCTCACCAGCGTGAACGACAGCAGCCGTCGGATATCGCTCTGCGCGATCGCGCCCAATATGCCGATCAGCATGGTGAGCAGGCCGCAGACGAGCAGTATGTCGTCGAAGCCGCCGTCGGGGAACAACAGCGTGTGGGTCCGGATGATCGCGTACACGCCGACTTTCGTCAGCAGGCCCGCGAATACGGCGGTTACCGGGGCGGGGGCGGCGGGATAGGAGTCGGGCAGCCAGTTCGACAGCGGGAAGACCGCCGCCTTGATGCCGAAGGTGACCAGCAGCACCGCGTAGACGGCCATCCGAATGCCATTGGGCGCCTCGCCCATTCGCACGGCCAGCTGGGCCAGATTCAGTGTTCCGGTGGTCGCGTAGGCCAGCGCGATACCGGTCAGGAAGATCAGCGACGACATCATCGAGACCATCACGTATGCGATACCGGCCCGGATCCGGTCCGCGGTCGCACCGACGGTGAGCAGCACAAAGGATGCGGCGAGCAAGACTTCGAAGCCGACGAACAGGTTGAACAGATCGCCGGCCAGGAAGGCGGCCGAAACACCCGCGGTGAGTACGAGATAGGTGGGCCGATAGATCGAGGTCGGCTGCCGCTCGTCACCGTCGCGAATATTCTGGCCCGCAGCGTAGACCGAGACCGCGAGCAAGACGATCGCGGAGACGAGCAACATTGCCGCGGAGAGCCGGTCGACCACCAGCGTAATGCCGATCGGCGTGGCCCAGCCGCCGACCTGTAGGGCGGTTGTGCCATCGCGGTCGACCAGATACAACAGCATCGCGCAGATGACGACCACGGCGGCGAGCACGCCCAACATCAGCGTGCGCTGGATGTGGGGCCGTCGTCCGAACACCAATGTGCCCGCGGCCCCGAGCAATGGCACCAGGACCGGCAGCGGTGCGAGCGTGGTCAGCGGATCGCTCAATGCTCCGGATCCTCGCCCTCGCGCCGGGCGGCGACCTCGACGTCCGCCGGTTCGTTCTGCACGTTCTCGGTGGTGGTGAGGATGTAGGAGCGATAGGCGAGCGCGAGCACGAAGGCCGCCAGGCCCATGGTGATCACGATGGCGGTGAGCATCATCGCTTGCGCCAGCGGATCGGCCATCTCCTGGCCAGCCTGGTCGGCCTCGCCGCGGATGGGTGGTCGCCCGTGCGGCCCGCCGACGGCGAGGATCAGCAGATTCACCGCATTGCCGAACAGGATCATGCCCAGCAGCATTTTCGACACCGCACGTTCGAGGATCAGATAGACCCCGCACGCGACGAGAATCCCGATCAGGATCAGCAGGGTCAGATTCACACTCACTGGAAACCTCCTCGCGGCGAGGCGGATTCGTCCTCGGCGCTGGCAAGTTCGCTGTCCAGACGGGCGCCGAGGCTGCGCAGCACGTCCAGTACCAGGCCGACCACGATCAAATAGACACCGAGATCGAACAGCAGTGCGGTCACCACCTTGACGTGCCCGATCACCGGCAGCGTCACCTCCAGCAGCGCCGAGGACAGCGGCGGCGCGCCGACCAGCAGCGAGGCGGCCGCGGTTCCGGCGGCCAGCGCAAGTCCGGCGCCGAGCAGATGTCCCGCGTCGACGGGTAGTGCCTCGCCGAGTTCATAGCGGCCACCCGCGAGATAGCGCAGCGTCAGCGCGAGTCCGGCGGTGAGTCCGCCCGCGAAACCGCCGCCGGGGGCATTGTGGCCGGAGAAGAAGAAGTACACCGACAGCACCATGATGGTCGGGAAGACCAACCGGGTGGTGATCTGCAGGACCATCGATCGGTAGCGCCGATCCACCAACCGGCCCGCGGGTAGCCAGCTCACCAGGTCCGGATCGTAGTTCGGGGCATCCACCGCGCGCGGGGCGCTGCCGAAGCGACGATGGCGGAATACCAGCGACGCGACACCGGTCGCCGCCACGACGAGCACCGAGATCTCGCCCAGGGTGTCCCAGGCCCGGATATCGACCAGCAGGACATTGACCGCGTTCTTGCCGCCCCCGAATGTGTATGCGGCATCGGGGATCAGGTGCCAGATGGGTTCGGTCGAGCGCGCGGCGATGGCGAAGGCGGCCAGCACCACCACCGTCGTACCGACCAGCACGGACAGGATGGCCCTGCGCACTTTGAATGCGGCCGTGCGGCTTGCCTCGATCTCGGCTGGAAAGGCGCGCAGTACCAGCACGAAGAACACCAGAGTCAGTGTTTCGACCAGGAATTGGGTGAGCGCCAGATCGGGCGCACCGTGCAGCGCGAAGATCACACCGCAGCCGTAGCCGGTGACACCGACGACCAGCACGCTGGCCAACCGGTTGCGCAGCACGGTCGCGCACAACGCCATGGCGACCATGATCGCGGCGATTGCCGCCTGGAACGGCGAATCCCACAGGCGCAGGCGAATACCGGTGCGGGTGCCGACCGCGAGCAGCACCGCAGGCAGCAGGATCAGCGTCACCAGGATCGCCGCCTGACTCAGCGGCAGCGAACCGCGCTGCACGGCACCGGTCATCCGCAGTGACAGCCGGTCCATGCCCCGCAGGGTGGCGTCGTAGGCGCGGTCGGCATTGCCGAGCAGAGTCGCGGATTCGCCGATGCGACCGCGCATGCGGAACAACACGATGCCCGCGCAGATGACCAGAATCGTCAGTGCCAGTGGGGTATTGAACCCGTGCCAGAGTGCTGGATGCGAGTCGAGCACGCCGGGAAGGGTTTTCGCATAGGGGTTCAGCAGCCGATCCAGCCATGGTGCGACAAGGCCGGCGACCAGGCTGCCGACCGCGAGCAGCGCGGGCGCGCCCAGCAATGTCACACCCGGCGCATGCCAGTGACCGCGCCCGTGCAAACCGCGATCGGCATCCGGCGCCAGGGGCGGTAGCTCCTTGTCCGCGAAGGCGCCCCAGATGAATCGGATGCTGTAGCCGACCGTCAATATGGATCCGAGCACCACACCGGCGGTCAGCACCAACCTGGCGGGTTCGGCGAGGATATCCGCGTCCAGGAGCGCGCCGAGCGCGCTCTCCTTGCCGACGAATCCGAGCAGTGGCGGTATTCCGGCCATGCTGAGCGCGGCGAGCACCGCGACAGCGCGCAGCACCGGAGCCCGACGACCCAGCCCCGACAAATCCCGCAGATCGCGCGTCCCGGCCCCGTGGTCGATGATCCCGACCACCATGAACAAACACGCCTTGAAAAGCGCGTGCGCCACGATCAATGCCGCTCCGGCCAAGGCCGCATCGGGTGTGCCGATCCCGACCAACAGGATCAGCAACCCCAACTGGCTCACCGTCCCGAAGGCGAGCACCAACTTCAGATCGGTCACCTGCAGCGACCGCAACCCCGCGAGCACCATCGACGCCACGCCGAGGGTGAGGATCAACGGATGCCAGGCCGGGCTACCGGCGAACGCCGGTGCGAGCCTGGCAACCAGATACACACCCGCCTTTACCATGGCCGCCGCATGCAGATACGCACTGACCGGTGTCGGTGCCGCCATCGCGCCCGGCAGCCAGAAGTGCAGCGGCACGATGGCCGATTTGCTCAACGCCCCGACCAGCAGTAGCACCACCGCGACCGTCGCCGCGCCGCCCGTCGGCGGCCCGGCCAGCAGATCCGACAGCAGATAACTGCCGCCGACCTGCCCCAGGATGACGATCCCGACCAGCATCGCCAGCCCACCCGCGCCGGTCACCAACAGCGCCTGAATCGCCGCCCGTCGACTGACGGCCTGTTCGGCATTGTGGCCGACCAATAGGAACGACAGCACCGTCGTCATTTCCCAGAAGACGAAGAGCAGCAACATATTATCGCTGGTGACCAGCCCGAACATGGCCGCGGCGAAGGCGACCAGCTGTGCGGCGAATACCCCGAGCCGGGGTTCGTCGTCCTCGAAATACCGGGCGCAATAGACCAGAATCAGCGCTCCGATGCCGAGTACCAGCGCGGACATGATCGCGGCCAGCGTGTCGAAGCGCAGCTCGATGTTCATCTCGATACTCGGCGCCCAGCCGACCCGAACCCGCTGCGTACTACCCCAATTCGCGATCACCCAGCCGAGGCAGCCGAACGGCACCAATGCGAGTACATAGAAACCGTTGCGTCCCAACATCCGCACGCACAGGGGAGCGGCCAGTGCGGCCATCGCGAGCGCGAGCAGGATTGCGAGCAAACTGCACTCCGGCGGGTAGTTGCGGCGGCGTGATGCGAATGATGTTACCCAGGGCCTGGGACTTTCATCGGCCGAGCGGGTATGGCGTATGCCATCTCCGCGCGATTGGGCTATATATCCGCTACCGATTCGCCTGCGACGGGGTGGTCCGGTTTCGGTCGGCTGCGCGGCCGGATTCGGCGCAGTACCACCAGACCGAGGGCCGAGCCACAGACGATGGCGAGCGCAGTCCGGCCCGCCAGCGTTTGGTGGTTGGCGCTCCCGGCCGGTGGCCATTCGGCGGAGTCGTGCGGCAGTGCGGTGATTATCGAGGGCAGATACAGCGCCGCGATCGCGAGTACGCCGCTCGGCGCGTAGCGGGGCCAGGCGGCGCCGCAACAGTAACCGGCCGCAATGGCGACGACGGCGCTGCTGGCCGCGATCACAAAGCCCTGGTTGCTGGCTGACTTCACCAGCGCGAATACCGCGAGCCCGGCAATCAGCGAGATGGCGACGAACATCGAGGGCAGACGGCGCCCGACCAGCAGCCCGAGCGCGGTGAGAACCAGTAGCGCGGCGATACTCCAACCGGGCCTCGTGTCGCCGCCGACCGCGTCGGCGGCGGCGACCAGACTCACCGCGAGATACACCCCGGACCCGTCCCGGCCGGGCAGCAGCATGGCCGCGGCGGTGGCGGCGATGAGGGTCGCGGCCACCGCCATCCCGATCTCGACCGCGTGACCGACAGCGGGTGCGTGCTGATACTGCCGCGCCAGCCATTCGGTGACCGCCAGGATCACCAGTGCCAGCACCATCGAGGCCAGGATCGGCGTCACCGGAAGTTCGATGACCGTTGTCGGTGAACTCTCATGCCTGGGCTGGGATCGGTTGCGCAGCGTACTGAAGATGAGCAACACCACCGCCACCCCGAGCAGCCAGCGCGGCGGTGTCTCCAGCACCGAATACGGATCGCCGTCGGTGGCTTCCAATAATTCGGCCAGATCACCGTAGACGAAGAATCCCGCGCCGCCGATCGCGAATCCGGCTGCCGGACCCGGTCGTCGGAGTACCGCGGCGCCCAGTGCGCCGAGCAGCACTCCGGCCAGGATCGAATCCAGATAGTTCTGCGTGGTCAGTGTGTCGGCCGAGGAAACATGGCGTCCGACAAAGTGGTTGATATCCATGCTGAACGCGGCGCCGAGCGCCACCGCCCACGCCACCATCGGCTTGCTGTAGGTGGTCACCAGCACCGCGACCGCGACCGCGACGATCACCCCGATCGCGGCCCCGCGCGGAACGCTGTTGTTGAGGCTGGCCAGCCGATACGGCGAGGTCTCCGCGGTCCAGCTGAAGTTGATCGGCAGGAACATTGCGACGCCCGCGACCGCGGCCCCGACGCAGGCCGTGATCGTGTCGACCGCATTGCCGATCTTGTGCACCTCGTCGAACTTACCCCCGCGCAACCCGCGATACTGTGATTGCACCCACATCGCCCGAACATGTCGGATCTGCGGAAACGCCAGGAAGGCGCCGGTTACCGGGGGTTTGCCTCCATCGGCAACGGCTATCGCCGGCTGTCGGCGTACCGGCGCAGCGACTCGACCTGATCGGCATCGAGTGACGGCCGCACCACCGCCATGGCCGCGGCGATATCCGCGGCGGTGACATCGGCGGCCGCCACATCGCGGCGCATGGCGGCCAGTGCGGCCTCGCGCAGCAGGGCACTGCAATCGGCCGCGGAATAGCCGTCCAGGTCGGCGGCGAGCGCGGCGAGGTCGACATCGGCGGCCAGCGGCACCGACTTTCCCGCGGCTCGCAGGATTTCCAGTCGGGCGTCGGCATCCGGCGGCGGCACGAAGATCAGGCGTTCCAGGCGACCGGGCCGCAGCAGTGCCGGATCGATCAGTTCCGGGCGGTTCGTCGCGCCGAGGACCACCACATCACGCAGCGGTTCCACGCCGTCGAGTTCGGTGAGCAGTGCCGCGACCACGCGATCGCCGACACCGGAATCACTGCTCTGACCGCGGCGCGGCGCGAGCGCGTCCACCTCGTCCAAGAAGATCAGCGATGGTGCGGAATCGCGTGCGCGCTGGAACAATTCGCGCACCGCGCGTTCGGATGCGCCGACCCATTTGTCCATCAACTCCGCACCCTTGACCGCGTGCACGCTGAGCTGGCCGGTACCCGCCAGCGCGCGCACCAGGAACGTTTTGCCGCAGCCGGGCGGGCCGTAGAGCAGTACGCCGCGCGGTGGATGGATGCCGAGGCGGGCGAACGAATCCGGGTGACGCAGCGGCCACAGCACGGTTTCGGTCAGTGCCGCTTTGGTCTCGACCATATCGCCGACGTCATCGAGACCGAGGCTGCCGATCGCGAGTTCCTCTGTGCCGGAACGCGATAGCGGCCGGATCACCTCGGTGGCGCCGAGCAGATCCGCCTGCGTCAGCTCCGGCTCCGAATGCTGTTTACTGGCTCGCGATGCCGCTCGCAGCGCCGCCTCCCGGCACAGCGCAGCCAGGTCCGAGACCACGAATCCCGGTGTGCGCGCTGATATTTCGTCGAGCTTCAGATCCTTGGTCGGCACCTTGCGCAGCAACTGCTCCAGCAGCACCCTGCGCACCGCCGCGGT
Organism: Nocardia sp. NPDC004278; assembly: GCF_053602975.1. NCBI lineage: Bacteria > Bacillati > Actinomycetota > Actinomycetes > Mycobacteriales > Nocardiaceae > Nocardia > Nocardia sp. NPDC004278. Next base: position 251,985 of record NZ_JBSGEQ010000004.1, on the reverse strand, counting down.
CGGCAGCGCGAGTGCGAGCTCGCGATCGCAGAGATCCGGCGCCCGCAGTCGCGGATCGATACCGGCCGGATGCGCCGTGGTGGCGAGGAAGGCGACGACGGGTGCGGCGATGGCCGCGCGCAGCTGATCCAGAATGAGGGTGGCGACCGGTTCGGCCGGTGCGGGCAATAGGGCGTCGATATCGGTGATGAGCAGGATTCCGCCACGTCCGGAACAGATTTCGGCCACCGCCGCGGCGACCTCGCGCAACCGCGCGCCGCTCTCGGCCGCGCCGACCGTTGGGCCGTCCAGTTCGACGATGCGCCGTGGCGCGGCCACCGCGCGTGCCACGGTGGCCTTGCCGACCCCGGCCGGACCGGTGATCAATACCCCGAGATGGGGGGTGGCGCCGAGGGCTTTCAGCAGCTCCGGTTCATCGAGTGCGAGGCTGAGCCATTCCTGCAGTTTCGCGGCCTGCCCGTGCGCGCCCGCCAGATCCTCGACCGGGATGGCGGATGCACCGATCGTCGTACCCCAGCCCGCGCCCGCGCCGTCGGTCGCGGCCATGGTCTGCATGGCCGCGGCCTCGGTGACGCCGCGCGCGGTCTCACCGGTCGGGCTCGGTATCCCGGCCGCTGCCCGATCGGCGGAATCCCGGGCCGCCACCGCCCCCGCACCCCATACGACCGCGGTATTCGGCTGTACGCTCACCGGAGCGCGTCCGGGATCGGTCGCGGTGACGGTCAGCAGTTCGGTGGTCCACGCAATGCCGAAGGTGCGCGAAAGTGCCTGGGTGGCAGCCGAAGAGCTGATATCGGGGCCGAGATCGCGGGGGAGCAGCGATACCGCGTCGCCGACGGTCACCACCTTGCCGAGCAGTGCCTGGCGCAGCGTCGCCGCCGGAATGGTCCTGGTGGCATGGACCGAACCGCTCACCGAGATCTGTCTGGCGCCGTAGACCGTCGCGGGCGACACCACCACATTCGCGTCCTCGCGCAGTCCGGCATTGGACAGCGTGACGTCATCCAGCAGCGCCACCCCGGCCGGTGTGCCAGCCGGGGCCACCCCGACCACCGCCGCGGTGCGCCGCGACCCGACCAGCGCGATCCCGTCCCACTCCCGCAGCCCGAGCGCGGTCAGCGCCTCCGGATGCAGTCGGACCACCCCGCGCCTGGCATCGGCGGCGGAGGGGTTCAGTCGCGCGGTGAGCGCCAGTTCTGCCACCGTGCCATTCTGCCCGCGCATGCGTGCGGTTGGCCGCCGGACCGTCGGATCGATGGCTGGACGTGCGGAAAGTCGGCGGCCGAGTGCCTCGGTCCGCTGATTTCGCCCTGCAATTCTGCGTTGATGCCGATGGCGCTGCTGCGCCTACTTGTCCTTTTCGACGATCCCGGCGGCCACCGCGACCGGGGTGTCGGCGTAGGTGGGGGCCAGGCAGACGAGTTTGGCGGTGCCGAGGGCGACATTCGGGCTGCCCTCGAACGCACTGCCCGGATTCTCCGCGAGCACCTTCTCGATCAGCGTCTTCTCCTCGGTGCTGTCCAACTTCTTGAACTCACCGCAGCTGGTGCTGGACGCCGGGCCGAGCGAGGAATTGCTCGCCGTGGTCTTGGTGGTGGTCGGTGCGTCGGCGTTCGCGGTCGGTGCGGTACCGGTCGGGTGCCCGGCCGTGGTGCTCGCGGGCGTACTCGTGCCCGTCGTGCCCTTGCGCAGACCGTTCGCGTCGGTGCTGGAATCGTCCGAACTGCCACATCCGGCCAGCGCGAAGACCACCGCCCCGGTGGCCAGGGCGATGGCGGTAACTCGCTTGATCACGTGCGTTCCCCGGTAACTCGCGGCACCGGAGTCTCCGGCGCGTCCGGTGCAGGGTACCGGGTTGGATCGGTTCGGTGTCATGGAGCCCACAGTGCGGTGTGCCCCTTGCGGTCTTCCGAACGATCCCTGATGTCAGTGGATATGCTCCTGCCAGTCGGCGGGCACCCGGCCGCGCGGGCCCGGTACCGGCTGGTTCACCGGATGATGCGTCGGCGGCGCGAGCTCCGGTCCGCCGCTGTACATCTCGTCGGAGCGGAAGTCGAAGAACCAATCCTCGCCCGGCTCATAGCTCTGGATGAACGGATGCCCGGTGTCCTTGGCATGCTTGGAGGCGTGCTGCTCCGGTGAAGTGTCACAGCAGCCGATGTGCCCGCACTGCGCGCACCGGCGCAGGTGCACCCACCAGCCATTGGCCGCTTCACATTCCATACAGCCGGGACCGCTTGGCGCGATCGTCGGGTCGATGCCATCCAGTTCCTGCGTCATCGCTGACCTCCTGTATCGGCTACGGACTGCGCCTCGATGTCGTCGGTTTCCTCCGGGCGGTGCAGCGGGAGCCACACGGTGAATCTGGTGTTGCCCGGTTCGGAATCGAGCTGAATATCGCCGTGGTGTTTGTTCACCACGATCCGGAACGAAATATCCAGGCCGAGACCGGTGCCCTCGCCCACCGGCTTCGTGGTGAAGAACGGTTCGAAGATACGGCTGCGCGCCTCCGGGGGCACACCGGGCCCGGTATCGCCGATTTCTATGACGGCGCAATCGTTTTCGTGCCGGGTGCGGATGGTCAGCTTACCGTTACCGTCCATCGCGTATACCGCGTTATCGATCAGGTTGGTCCACACCTGATTCAATTCCGCTGCGTAGCAGGGCACTTCCGGCAGCGTGCGGTCGTACTCCTTGACCACCTTGACACCGTCGCCGATCTTGCGGCTGAGCATCACCAGCGTGCTGTCGAGTAGGTCATGGATGTCGACCACCTGGAACGGCGCCCGGTCCATCTGCGAATACTGTTTGGCCGCACCGATCAAGGTGGAGATGCGGGTGGTCGAGTCGGCGATCTCGTTCATCAGCAGTTCGGTCTCGATGGTGTAGTTCAGCCACCGGATCGCACCCTGGAACACCCGGTCCGGGGAGCCCTCCAAGGTGGCCGAAACCCGTTCCAGCCAATCCACATCGAAGCCCGCCTGCACGAAATTCGGCGCCAGATTCCAGCCGTCGTCGATCCCGTGGTCCTCCAGCCATTCGCTGAGGATGTCCTCGCGCTCGGAGGCCTCCAAGGTCGTCAGCTCCGGTGCCTTCGCGACCTGGGCCGCGGCCTCCTCCTGCAGGCGCACCAGCGCCTCCAGGGATACGGTGTCGAATTTGCCCTGAGCCATCATCGCCAACTTGTGCCGCATGCCAGCGATCCGATCGCGCAGTCCGGAGGTGGCGCGCACCGCGGCGGCCGCCGGATTGTTCAACTCATGGGTCAGGCCCGCCGACAGCGAGCCCAAGGCGAGCAGCCGCTCGCGCTGGTTGATCCGCTCGAGATTGTTGCGGTTACCGAAGAACGCGCCCTCGAGCAGATGCACCGCCATCGGGAACCACTCGTGCATCATCCGCGAGAAGGAGCCAGCGTCGAGTACGAAGAACCGCGACCGCCGGGTCACATACATCGAGGCGGTGTAGTTCTGGTCGGCCTTGTCACCGAGGTAGGCGGTCCACGCACCCGCGTACGCACCGCGATAGTCGGTGCGCGACATCTCGATCTCTGCACCGCCGGAGAGCTTGGTCAGCTGCACCTCGCCGTCGATCATGACGTAGAAGCAGGTGGCCGGATCGCCCTCGCGGAAGACCAGGCCCGGCTCGACGATCTCGATGCGTCCGTCGGCACACAGCAGCTCCAGCTGTGCGTCGGTGAGCTTCTCGAACAGAAAGAGACTGCGCAGTTCGTCGGGATCGCAAACCAAATGGGTGCTGCGATCCGCCGTCTCCCTCGAATTCATGGTCCAGCCTCCTATCACGCCAGGTACCGGTGCACGAGCATGACCGCCATCGCGCCCTCACCGACCGCCGATGCCACTCGCTTTGCCGAGTCGGCATGTACGTCACCCGCCACGAAAACCCCTGGCACGTTGGTCTCCAGATGGTGGGGCGGTCTGGGTAGCTCCCAGCCCGTCGGTCTGGCTCCGTCGATGAGCAGATCGGGACCGGCGAGCACATAGCCCGCCTCGTCCCGCTTGATCACTCCGTCGAGCCAGTCGGTCTGCGGTGCGGCGCCGATGAACAGGAACAACCGTTCGGCCTCGGCTTTTTCTTCCGCACCGGTCGCGTTATTGCGCAGCACGATCCACTGCAGGTGATCCTCGCCGTCGGCGGCGGTCACCTCGGTATTGGTGTGCACGCGAATATTCGGTATCGCGGCGATCTGCTGGATCAGATAGTGCGACATGGACTTGTCCAGCGAATCCGCGCGGACCACCAGATGCACCGCGCGCGCGTTGCGGGACAGGAACACCGCCGCCTGACCCGCCGAATTCGCCCCGCCGACGATGTAGACATCGTGGTCGGCGCATTCGGAGGCCTCCGTCATGGCCGATCCGTAGTAGACCCCGCGCCCGGTGAAGTCGTCCACACCCGGCGCGGGATGGCGCCGGTAGTCCACACCCGTGGCGATGATGACCGTATGCGCGCAGAGCCGCCCGCCGTCGGCGAAGCGCACGGTGCGCGCGGATCCGTTCACCTCGAGCCCGACCACCTCGCGCGTGGTGATCACCTCGGCACCGAATTTGGCGGCTTGACGCCGCGCCCGGTCGGCCAGCTGCGCACCGGACAGACCGTCCGGGAAGCCGAGGTAGTTCTCGATGCGCGAACTCTGTCCGGCCTGTCCGCCGGTCGCGGTGCGCTCCACCAGCACGGTGCGCAGTCCCTCGGACGCGCCGTACACCGCGGCGCCGAGTCCGGCCGGTCCGCCGCCGACCACGATCAAGTCATAGAAGTCGCCGGTCGGATTGGTGTTGAGACCGACACTTTCGGCGAGTTCGCCGTCGCTCGGCTGCACCAGTGCCTGCCCGGCCGGAGTGATCACCACCGGACAGATATTGGGGTCGGCGCCCGCCGCCTCCAGCAGCCGCGCGCCCTCCGGCTCCTCGGCCAGATACCAGCGGTAGGGCAGCTGATTGCGGGCCAGGAACTCGCGCACCTCCGATGACCGCGGCGACCATCGATTGCCGACCACCTTGGTCTCGGTGACGGGTTTGTGGTCATTGCTGCGCCAGGCCTCCAGCAGACCGTCCAGCACCGGATACAGCTTCTCCTCCGGCGGATCCCACGGCTTGAGCAGGTAGTGGTCCAGGTCGACGACATTGATCGCATCGATCGCGGCGCTGGTATCGGCATACGCGGTCAGCAGCACCCGACGTGCGAACGGGTGCAGATCCATGGCCTGCTCGAGGAATTCGATGCCGTCCATGCCCGGCATCCGGAAATCGGCGATGAGTACCGCGACCGGCTGGCCGCGCAGTTTCATCTCACGCAGGGCGTCGAGCGCTTCCGCGCCCGATTCCGCGCGCAGAATCCGGTAATCGGCCCCATAACGGCGGCGCAGGTCGCGCACGACCGCGCGGGAGACCCCCGGATCGTCGTCGACACTGAGGATGGCCGGCTTCGTAGCAGCGGGTGAAGTCACCTACTGAGTATGGAACGTTCGTCAAACGCGATGTTCGCGCACCAAGTCGAGTTCGGTGGGGGTGAGCAGGCGCTCCAGTCGTTCTTCCTGCACGATCTTGCGCCTGCCGCGCGGCGCGGCGATGCCCTTGGCGGTTGTGCGTTCGGGTTCGTTAGCGGGAAGCAGCGGGACCTGGTCCGCATGTCGACGATGTAAGAGCGAGCGCAGTTTCACGGCCGATCACCTCACGCTGGACGGAAAAGCCTGTGGCAGTGTCTGTTGCTTCGTCTATCAGATATTGTGCGCGCGCTATTACAAGGGTCGGTAAACATATCGCGAAAAAGTGACCCATTTGTCTTCCAACAGCCGCCATCTACGATGTTGCCTAATCGTCAAGTCGTGCTAGAGGTTCCCGGAGGCAGCGTTGCCGAAAAATATCGAAGCCGCCATCGACATCGCGGCTCCGCCGGAACGGGTGTGGGCCGTTGTGTCCGATCTGAAGCGGATGCCGGAGTTCAGCCCGCAGTGTGTGCGGATGGTCGCGCTCGGCACGCCGAAGGCGGGCACTTGGACGATCAACCTCAACACCGACGGCAAGAAGTACTGGCCGACCACCGCGCGCATCGTGCGCTATGAGCCCAACCAGGCCTTCGCATTTCGCATCAACGAGAACTACAGCATCTGGAGCTACACGCTGGAGCCGACCGCCACCGGCACCCGGCTGATCGAACGCCGCGATGTGCCCAATGGCACCAGCTGGTTCTCCCGCCGGGCCATCGATGCCGCGCTCGGCGGCGAGGCGCCGTTCGAGGAACTGCTCGAGCGCGGAATGCGGGAAACGCTCGACAAGATCAAGACAGTCGTCGAGGCGTCGGTCTAGTCAGCGGAGTGTGTTTTCCTGCGCTCGGCTGCGCCGAATGCGTAGGTTGCGATTATGCGACCCAATACGTGTTATCCGGTAGTCATTGTCGCCGTAGTCGGTTCGGTCCTGCTGCTCACCGGATGCGGTAAATCCGATTCGGCGCCCGCGCGCGAGGTTACGGTGGTCGGCACCGGTCAGGTCCGCGGTGCCCCGGACACCCTGAACGCCGATCTCGGTGTCGAGGTGAACGCCGACAATGTGTCCGCGGCCATCGCCGGCGCCAATGAAAAGTCCAAGGCGATGACCGATGCCATGGTCGCCGCCGGACTCGCCCGCGAGGATGTGCAGACCAAGGACGTCTCCATCCAGCCGCAGTACGGTCCGGACGGGCACGTCATCTCCGGCTACCGCGCCACCAACTCGGTGCATATCGTGATCCGCGATCTGTCCAAGGGTTCGGCGATCCTGGACGCCGGAACCAAGGCGGGCGGCAATGAAACCCGCATGCGCGGGGTATCTTTCGCGATCGAGGACAATTCGAAGCTGGTCGCCGACGCGCGCTCGCGCGCCTTCGCCGACGCCAAGTCCAGGGCCGATCAGTACGCGGTGCTGGCCGGGATGAAGCTGACCGATGTCATCACCATCAACGAGGCCAGCAGCCGCGAAGACACCAATCCGAAGGCCGGTACCGCCGAGTCGTTTCAGTTGGAGCCCGGCACCCAGACGGTGACCTTCACCGTGAAGGTCACCTGGGGCCTGGGCTGAGTTCCTACCGCGAGATTGCTACTGCCAGTTCGGCAGCGTGACAACCTGTGCGGCATAGGACAGGCCCGCGCCGAAGGCGATCAGCAGCGCGGTATCGCCTGGCTTGGACTCGCCATTGCGCAGCAGCGCCTCCATGGCCAGCGGAATCGAGGCGGCCGAGGTATTTCCGGTCTCCTCGATATCGTTGGCCAGCGCGCAGTGCTCGGGCAGTTTCAGCACCCGGGCCATGATCTCGATGATCCGGCCATTGGCCTGGTGCGGGATCATCGCGTCCAGGTCATCGGTGGACAGGCCCGCGCGATCGATGGCGTCGCGGCACACCTTCTCCAGTGAATGTGCGGCCCAGCGGAATACCGCCGTTCCTTCCATCGCGAGATAGGGCCGCACCGCGTCCAGGCCCTTCTCGTCGATTTCCCGGAAGTACTCCATCCAGTCCTTGTCCTGGCGGATCGCGTGGTGCTGGGTGCCGTCCGAACCCCATACCGTCGGGCCGATGCCCTGCTCCTCCGATGGGCCGACCACTACCGCCCCCGCGCCGTCGGCGAACAGGAATGCGGTGGAGCGATCGGTCGGATTCACGGTGTCGGTCAACTTCTCGACCCCGATCACCAGCACATGCTGGGCGGTCCCGCAGCGCACCAGATCCGAGGCCATCGCGAGTGCGTGGCAGAAGCCGGCGCAGCCCGCCGAGACGTCGAAGGCCGCCGCCCCGTTCATCCCGAGCTCGGTCGCGATCCGCGGTCCGGCGGCCGGGGTGAGCAGCAGGTGGGTGGAGGTGGCCACAATGACGCAATCGACCTGGTCGACCTCGACGCCTGCGGATTCGAGCGCACCGCGCGCGGCGGCGACACTCATGGACTGGATGGTCTCCTCCGCCGAGGCGAACCGCCGGGTCTTGATGCCGGACCTGGTGCGGATCCACTCGTCACTCGAGTTGATCGGCCCGGCCACTTCGTCGTTCGTGACGATTCGGGCGGGGCGGTATACGCCGAGCCCGAGGATCGCCGTGTGCTCTGACCCCGTTGTCTGGGCGATTCGAGCGGCCATTGTGCGTCTCCTATGTACCTGCGGCGGCGCCGCCGGGTTGTACCCCGAAGCATCGAAATGAGTCCCTCATCGGCCCACTGCCTACGTCCGCATAGACATGAGGCCCCCTCATATTAGCCCGAGGTGCGCGGAATGGGCGTGCGTATTCTCACATTCGGCGGGTATACCCTCGAAGCACGCCCTGTGCTGCGGCGCTGCGCCCAACTAGTGATTCGAGGACACCATGCTCGGACTCGGGATTATCGGGTGGATCATAATCGGCGGTCTCGCGGGCTGGATCGCCAGCAAGATCATGAAGACGGATGCGCAACAGGGCATCCTCCTCAATGTCGTGGTCGGTGTCGTCGGAGGCCTGCTCGGCGGATTTCTACTGAAGCTGCTCGGTGTCGATGTCGAAGGCGGCGGACTCTGGTTCAGCTTCTTCACCTGCCTCGGTGGCGCGGTGATTCTGCTGTTCCTGGTCAAGCTGTTCACCGGCCGTAAAGCCCTGCGCTGAGCGCGGGTGCCGCAGGCTCGGTTCCCGTAAGGTGTGAACGCTTGCGCCGGACCTATCGTTGAGGGCGCAATACGTCTGCATCGAGTACGAAAGAGGAGCCTGTGGCACGCCGTCCCACCCCGCCCGGCACGCCCGAAACGACCGGAGTCGGCCATGTCGTCGATCTGGTCCGGACCGCGATCCCCCCGCTACACCCCGCCGGGCTGCCATTTGTCGCGGCGCCGCTCGCGGTGGCGGTGCTCGGCGGTAAGCGCAAGTGGGTGCGGCGCACGGGTCTGCTGGCCGCCGCGGCCTGTGCGACCTTCTTCCGGCATCCGAACCGGGTGCCGCCGAACCGGGCCGGCGTGGTCGTCGCTCCGGCCGACGGTGAGATCGCCCTCGTCGATACCGCGGCACCGCCCGCGGAACTCGGCCTCGGCGATGCGCCGCTGCCGCGGGTTAGCATCTTCCTTTCGGTACTGGATGTGCATGTGCAGCGCACGCCGATCTCCGGCATCGTGCGCACGGTGCTGCACCAGTCCGGTCACTTCCGTTCCGCCGATCTGCCCGAGGCCAGTGCGGTGAACGAGCGCAACAGCATGGTCATCGACACCGCGGGCGGCGCGCAGATCGTGGTCGTCCAGATCGCGGGTCTGCTGGCGCGGCGCATCGTGTGCGACGCCCAGGTCGGTGACAAACTGACCATTGGCGATACCTACGGCCTGATCCGTTTCGGCTCCCGTGTCGACACCTACTTCCCGGCGGGCACCGAACTGCTCGTCGAACCCGGACAGCGCACGATCGGGGGCGAGACCGTGCTGGCCGTACTTGCCACCGACTCATGATGGAGCAGGCCCTGCCAACAACACCGCAGCGAAGGCGCCGGACCATCCGGCTGTTGCCGAGCATTGTGACAATCCTGGCGCTGTGCGCCGGACTGTCCGCGGTGAAGTTCGCCCTGGACGACAAACTCGATATCGCCCTGGCGATGGTCGGCGCGGCCGCGGTGCTGGACACGCTCGACGGTCGGCTGGCCCGGATGCTGGCCGCCACCACCAAGATGGGCGCGGAGCTCGATTCGCTCTCCGACGCCATTTCCTTCGGTGTCGCGCCCGGTCTGGTGCTCTATATCGCATTGCTCGACAGCAACAGCGCGGGCTGGATCATCGCGCTGGTGTTCACCGTGAGCATTGTGTTGCGGCTGGCCAGGTTCAATACGCTGCTCGACGATGACACTCGACCGGAGTGGTCGCGGGAGTATTTCGTCGGCGTGCCCGCTCCGGCGGCGGCGCTGATCGCGCTGGTGCCGATCGGACTGTATGTGCAGTTCGGTGACGGTTGGTGGGTCGGCTTCTATGAGGTCGCGGCCTGGACGGTCTTCGCGGCGGCGTTGGCGGTCAGCACGATTCCGACGCTGGCGATGAAGTCGGTATCGGTGGCACCACAGGCCGCGGCCGGACTGCTGGTGCTGACCGCGCTCGCGGCGGCCGCGCTGGTCACCTATCCGATCGTCTTGCTGTTGGTGCTGGTCGCGGTGTATCTCGGGCATATCCCGTTCGCCTGGCATTCGCAGCGCTGGGTCGCCGCGCGTCCGGAGACCTGGCAGCACAAGCCGTCCGAGCGTCGGGCCCAGCGCCGGGCGCAGCGGCGGCGGCCCGCGATTCCGCGTCCGGCGATCCGCGGGGCGGCGATCCGCGGGGCGAGTCGGCTGCGGCTGCGCAGCCCTGGTAAGGAGCGCCAGGACGATCTGGCCGACTGAGCTCGTCTGGCATTTCTTGAGGAATCATCAAGACCGGGCGGGAATGCTACGGCTATGAGCGAGGCGCAGTCATGAGCACTCTTGTGGTGCTCGGGGGTTTCGGGTCCTGGGGGTTCGATCTTGGTCGGGCTTCCGGTCGGTACTGGACCATCGGGTCGCCCGCCGAACTCCGCGGGGCCGCGGCGACCCCGACCGGTACGGTCATCTTCGGTGGCTCAGCACGGAAGAAGGTGGCGGTGGAACCGGACGGATTGCGCGAATTCCAGGCGCATCGCCCGCGCCTGTTCGCGCTCGCCTATCGGATGCTCGGATCCGCGACCGAAGCCGAGGACGCGGTGCAGGAGACCTACCTGCGCTGGGACGGCACCGATCGCGCCACGATTCGCTCGGCCGAGGCCTGGCTGAGCACGGCGATCGTGAATCTGTGCCGGACCTGGCTGGTTTCGGCGCGGGCCCGCCGGGAGACCTATGTCGGGCCGTGGCTGCCGGAGCCGGTGCCGACCGCGCGCGGTGAGCTCGGGCCATTGGAGTCGGTGGAGGAGCGCGAGCTGGTATCGCTGGCGCTGCTGACGGCGCTGGAGCGGTTGAACCCGATCGAACGGGCCGTCTTCGTATTGCGCGAGGCATTCGGCTATGCCCATCGGGAGATCGCGGACATGCTCGCGGTATCCGAGGCCAATTCCCAGCAGATCTTCCGTCGGGCGAGTGTGCGGGTGCGCGAGGGGCGGCCGCGCTTCGATGTTCCGGCCGATCAGGCCCGTGAGCTGATCGCGCGCTTCCTGAAGGCGGCGCGCATCGGCGATGTGCAGGGGCTCGAGCGCCTGCTCGCCGCCGATGCCACCTCGACCGCGGACGGCGGTGGGCTGGTCAATGCGGCCCGTCGGCCGGTCGTTGGCGCGGCCGCGGTCGCGCGCTACCTGGCCGGTCTGTTCCGCTGGGAAGTGCCGGGCATGGTGATCACGCTGGAGGAGATCAACGGTGCGCTCGCGGTGGTCGTCCGGTTGGCGGGGGAGCCGGTGTTGGTCGTCGCCGTCGACATCCTCGATGAGGTGGTGACCGCGCTGCGTTTGATCGTCAATCCGGAGAAGCTGTCCTACATCGGCCGCGTCGACGGGGTGGCCGCGCAGTGATGCGGGTCATGTTCGGTAGCTGTCAGGGATCGGAGGGCTGCCCAGTCTGAGGGGTGTCGGCCGATCGAAAGGGAGCCACATCATGACCGGACAGCATCGAATCGTCATCCTCGGCGCCGGATACGCGGGATTGGCGGCGGCCCGCAGGCTGGCGCGCACCGCGCGCGCGGCCCACATCACCGTCGTCGACGCCCGCGCGAGCTTCATCGAACGGGTGCGACTGCACCAATACGCTGTCGGACAGTCGATCCATGAGTGGGATCTTCGAGAGTTGCTCGAGCCCGAGCGGATCCAATTCGTACGCGCCCGGGCGAACGGTATCGATACCGTGAGCAAGCAGGTGACCCTCGACGACGCGCGGGCCCTCGACTACGACTCGCTCATCTACACGTTGGGCAGCACGAACGACACTGCTGTGCCGGGAGTGGCCGAGCACGCGTATTCGGTTGCGACGCACGAGGATTCGCAGTGGCTGCGGACCGGCATCCCGACCGGGCGGATCGCGGTGGTCGGCTGCGGTGCCACGGGCATCGAATTGGCCGCCGAACTGGCCGAGTGCCAACCGGATTCGCAGGTGGTGCTGCTCGGCTCGGATGCACCGGCATCCTGGCTTTCGCCGCGGGCGCAGCAGCATGTGCGACGGGTGCTCGAGCGGCTCGGTGTCGAGATCCGTTCGGAGGCAAAGGTTATCGAGGTGACGCCGGACGGTGTGCGATTGGCCGACGGCTCCGTGCGCACGGCCGCGGCGACGGTGTGGACCGCGGGGTTCGGCGTGCCGGATCTGGCACAGCGAGCGGGGCTCGCGGTGGACGGACATGGCCGGGTGCTGACCGATGAGACATTGCGCTCGGTATCCCATCCCGACGTGTACGCGGCCGGTGACGCCGCGGTGGTCGCCGGTCCCGGCGGCCGGGAGCTGCGGATGGCCTGCGCGACCGCGCTGCCGACCGGTAAATACGCGGCCGATGCCGTGGTTGCGCGCCTGGCCGGTCGCGACCCCCGTGAACTGCGGTTCCGGTATTACTTCCAGTGCATCAGCCTGGGCCGTCGTGATGGGGTCGTCCAGTTCCTGCACCGCGATGACGCCCCGGCGCGGACTGTGCTGACCGGCCGGACGGCGGCCTGGTTCAAGGAGCAGATCGTCCAAGGCGCGGGGCGAGCGGCGCGTCCCTGACGGTGCTCGACACGCCGTTGAATCGCATTGTGCCCAGCTGTGTTCCGATGCGCGCCCGACCTTTCGGGCCGATCGTCAACTAGTGGTTGACGAAGCCGAATCGTCAACCTATGGTTGACGCATGACAATCAACGTACGACTCGACGATCTGATCGACGGCATCAAAAAGGCACGCCCGGACAATGTGCTCGACCAACTCTCCGATGCGGTGGTCGCGGCCGGACATCTCGGCGAAGTGGCCGATCATCTGATCGGCCACTTCGTGGATCAGGCCCGCCGCTCCGGCGCCTCGTGGACCGATATCGGCGCCAGCATGGGTGTCACCAAACAGGCAGCGCAGAAGCGGTTCGTGCCGAAGGGGCCGGGTGATCCGGCCGAGGCCGCGACCATGGATCCCAATGCGGGCTTCGCGAAGTTCACTCCGCGGGCGCGGAAGATGGTGGTGGCCTCCCAGGAGACGGCTCGCGCCTCCAGTAATCTCGAGATCGGCGTCGGACATCTGGTGCTGGCCCTGCTGTCGCAACCGGAAGGCCTCGGCGCTCGGGAGATCACGGCGCAAGGGGTAGAACTCGACGTCGTCCGGGATGCGGCGACGGCGGCCATCGCCCAACAGCCCGCCGATCCGGCGAAGGTGCCCGCGCTCATTCCGTTCGGAGCCGAGGCCAAGAAGGTGCTGGAGCTGACCTTCCGTGAGGCACTTCGGTTGGGGCACAACTACATCGGCACCGAACATGTCCTGCTCGCACTGCTCGAACAGGAGAACGGTTCTGGAATTCTGTCCGATCTCGGCATCGATAAGGCGAAGGCCGAAGCCGATCTGGCCGAATTGCTTTCGGTGATCGCCGCCGAGAAGTCATGAACGGCAGGGCCGCATTCGCCGCCGGACGACGTCGAATTGGCTGGGTAGTCATCGGCATTCGGTGCGCGCACGCGGCCAGGGTGCGGCAGCGGCGCGCCGTTCGCTCGCGCGGGGTATCGGTGCGGCGCGGCTCCCGGATGTCGGTTTCGGTGCGATACCGCCCGCCCGTCGCTGCCTGAACTCAGTGCTCGGGCACGTTGCGGGCGAGTTCGTCCAACCAGGCCGCGGCGGAGGCGTCGCTGGGGGCGCGCCAGTCGCCGCGCGGTGAGAGCGAGCCGCCCGAACCGACTTTCGGGGCATTGGGCAGAGTGGACCGCTTGAACTGGCTGGTCTGGACGAAGCGGCGCAGGAATTCGGCCAGCCAGTATTTGATCGTCGGCAGGTCGTAGGTATTGCGCTGGTCGGCCGGGATGAGGTCCGGCCAGCCGCCACGCTCGCGCTCGGACCAGGCATGGCGGGCCAGGTACGCGACGCGGCTCGGGCGGTAGCCGAAGCGCAGCAGGTAGTAGAGGTGGAAGTCCTGCAGCTCGTAGGGCCCGACGGTGGCCTCGGAGCTCTGGCCCGGCGCGGTAGCGTCGTCGCTGGGCACCAATTCCGGCGAGATCTCGGTCTGCAGAATCGATGACAGCACCTTGCCCGCCTCATCGCCGAACTGGTCGGTGTCGACGGCCCACGCGATCAGGTATTTGATCAGCGTCTTCGGCACCGAGGCGTTCACGCTGTAGTGCGCCATCTGGTCGCCGACGCCGAAAGTGCACCAGCCCAAGGCGAGTTCACTGAGGTCGCCGGTGCCGACAACGAGTCCGTGGTGCTGGTTGGCAAGTCGGAACAGGTGTGCGGTGCGCTCGCCTGCCTGCACATTCTCGTAGGTGATGTCGTACTGCGGAACACCCTCGGCGGCCGGGTGATTCAGGTCGCGCAACATCTGGGTGGCGGACGGGCGGATATCGATTTCCTGGGCGGTGACCCCGAGCGCGGCCATCAGCGCGTGTGCGTCGGTGCGGGTCCGGGTGCTGGTCGCGAAGCCGGGCATGGTGTAGGCGAGCACATTCGTCCGCGGCAGTCCGAGCCGGTCCATGGTCTTGGCCGCGACGATCAGTGCCTGGGTGGAGTCGAGTCCGCCGGAGACGCCGATGACAACGCGCTGGCTGCCGGTGGCGCGCAGCCGGGTGCTCAGCCCCTCGACTTGGATGTGGTGCACCTCGGCGCAGCGTTCATTGCGCGCCCTCGGATCGCTGGGAACGTAAGGGAAGCGCGGGATTTCGCGCCGCAGCGGCAGCGTGCTGGTCGGGACCGGCAGCTCCACCACGATCCGCCGCAGCCGGATCAGCCGGTCGCGGTGATCGTGCACATTATCGGCGAAGCTGGTGGTACGGATGCGGTCCGCGGCCAGGCGCTGTAGATCGAGATCCGCGGTGACCAGCTGGGGATGGTCGCAGAAGCGCTCGCCTTCGGCGAGCAATTCGCCGTTCTCACACACCAGCGCCTGTCCGTCCCAGGCCATATCGGTGGTCGATTCACCATGTCCGGCAGCCGAATACAGATAGGCGGCCAGATAGCGCGCGGAGTGCGATGTGCACAGCGCGCGCCGGTAGTCGGCCTTGCCGATGACGATATTGCTGGCCGACAGATTGACCAGCACCGTCGCACCGGCCAGCGCCGCATATCCACTGGGCGGCAGTGGAACCCAGCCGTCCTCACAGATCTCCAGATGGAATACGAACCCGTCGACATTGGTCGCGGTGAACAGCAGGTCGGCGCCGAACGGCACCCGCTGCCCCGCGATCGTGATGAGGTCGTCCAGGGTCTCCCGGGCCGCCGCGAACTGACGCTTCTCGTAGAACTCGCGATAGTTCGGCAGATAGCTCTTCGGTGCCGCGCCGAGCACGGTGCCGCGGCAGATCGCGATCGCGCAGTTGAACAGCCGCCCCTGCGCCCGCACCGGAGCGCCGACCACCAGCACCGTATCGATCTCCGTGCTCGCGGCCACGACGCGTTCGAGCGCCGCGTCCACCGCATCGTCCAGCGCGTCCTGGTGGAACAGATCGTCGGCGGTATAGCTGGACAGGCCGAGTTCGGGGAACACGGTCAGCACCGCACCGTCGGCGGCCGCCCGCCGCGCCAGCTCCAGCGTCTGCTCGCCGTTGTACGCGGGATCCGCGACCCGGACCCGCGGCACCGCGACCGCAACCCGCGCGAACCCGTGCCGGTAGAGCGAGTCGAACGGCAATTCGGGCACGGTCGTCCCCCTTCGGGATCGTTGATCTTCCGCTGCGAAATCTACGCCCGCCCGCGCAGACCCCCACCCCAGCGCGGCCATATCGCCTTGGCCTTCGGCTCCTCGATCAGCGGTCCGCGGTCGATATCGGTGACGAGCAGCGGTAGCTGCGCCGCCAGTTCGTCGAGCACCGCGAGGGTGTGCCCGCCCTGTGCGGCCCGGTACTCCGACATGGTCAGCCCGACGATCTGCAGGAACTGGACGCGCCCGTGCGGCGTGTCGATGACGCCCAGCTCCGGATCAACGGTGAAGGCGACGGCGTGGATATCCGAATCCGCGCGCTCGGCGGCGATCGGACCATTGGCCTTGATGGTGTGGCCGGGCGCGAACCCATTCCCGGACTGGAATACGTAGCGGGCCAGATTCTGCAGGAAGTCGGCGGGCCAGACCGGCGGTTGCCGGTCGTGCGGCTGTCGGACCAGCCGGAAGGTGAACTCGAATCCCCAGCCCGATTCGTCCGGATTGTCCCATTCCTTTTCGTGCAGCTCGGTCATGCCATAGCTGACGTAATGCCAGTGCGGAACCGGTTCGGTGCGCGGATAGGCGCTGATGCCGTCCAGCGGATCGGGACCGCCCAGTGACCAGGGCAGCTGCGTCCCCCAATGACTGGGTTCGATGTCGTGGTACAGCTGTGCCAACGCGGCGTCGATAGCGCTCCAGCCGGGACTTTCACTCACTCGGCTACTTTAGGTCGGCAAGAGCCGCCCGGCGCGCCACCCGATTCCGGGCGTCCGCGGACCCGCGCCGGTGTGGGTGCATCGGAAGTGGTTGGCGGACAGTGGTTTGCTGGTGGCTCGGCGGCGGTGCCGGTGTCGATCCGATACTGCTCGGCCTGTCGAAAAAGGCCTGATCCGGCGCACCGGTAAGCTATAGCAATGGCGGACGTCGCGGATTCCGACCTAGTTGCGGGGGAACGACGCGCTGATCTCGAGCGCGCGCTGACCTATGTGTCCACCGAATCGCAGCCCGATGGCAGCTACATCATCAACGGCGACCTGCCACCGGATGTCGCGCCGCCGTTCATTCGGGCGATCATGCGGGTGGAGGCTGAGCTGCTGCTCAACGATGCGGAACTCGTAACGGTCGATGAGGGAGAACCACGCACGCCCGAGCAGCGCCGGGCCGACGCGTTCGTCGCGTTGATACTCCGGGTGGACGACCGCCGCTCCGCCTGAGGGGCGGACCTTGCACTCGATACCCCTGAGTGCTAAAAAGGGCTTTGGCACTCTCGACGTGTGAGTGCCAGGTCGGGACGGTGAGACCGGGTTCCATCGACACCCTCGGTCGTCCGTCGCGGGCACCGAACCTGGCCAGCGTAAATGGGGCGATCCAACCTGCGGTCGTCCTGTGTGTCAGCCATATACATGTGGAGGATCTCAACGCAATGGCCAAGACAATTGCGTACGACGAAGAGGCCCGTCGCGGCCTCGAGCGGGGCTTGAACGCCCTCGCCGACGCGGTCAAGGTGACGCTGGGCCCGAAGGGTCGCAACGTTGTCCTGGAGAAGAAGTGGGGCGCCCCCACGATCACCAACGATGGTGTTTCCATCGCCAAGGAGATCGACCTGGAGGACCCGTACGAGAAGATCGGCGCCGAGCTGGTCAAGGAAGTCGCCAAGAAGACCGACGACGTCGCTGGTGACGGCACCACCACCGCCACCGTGCTGGCCCAGGCGCTCGTACGTGAGGGCCTTCGCAATGTCGCCGCTGGCGCCAACCCCCTCGGCCTGAAGCGCGGTATCGAGAAGGCCGTCGAGGCCGTCACCACCAAGCTGCTCGACACCGCCAAGGAGGTCGAGACCAAGGAGCAGATCGCTGCCACCGCCGGTATCTCGGCTGGCGACTCGTCCATCGGTGAGCTGATCGCCGAGGCCATGGACAAGGTCGGCAAGGAAGGCGTCATCACCGTCGAGGAGAGCAACACCTTCGGGCTCCAGCTGGAGCTCACCGAGGGTATGCGCTTCGACAAGGGCTACATCTCCGGCTACTTCGTGACCGATCCGGAGCGTCAGGAAGCGGTCCTCGAGGATCCGTACATCCTGCTCGTCGGTTCCAAGGTCTCCACCGTCAAGGACCTGCTGCCGCTGCTGGAGAAGGTCATCCAGGCCGGTAAGCCGCTGCTGATCATCGCCGAGGACGTCGAGGGCGAGGCCCTGTCGACCCTGGTCGTGAACAAGATCCGTGGCACCTTCAAGTCCGTTGCCGTCAAGGCGCCGGGCTTCGGTGACCGTCGCAAGGCGCAGCTCGCCGATATCGCCATCCTGACCGGTGGCGAGGTCATCAGCGAAGAGGTCGGCCTCTCCCTGGAGACCGCTGGCATCGAGCTGCTCGGCCAGGCCCGCAAGGTCGTCATCACCAAGGACGAGACCACCATCGTCGAGGGCGCGGGCGACGCGGAGGCCATCAAGGGCCGCGTTGCGCAGATCCGCACCGAGATCGAGAACTCGGACTCCGACTACGACCGCGAGAAGCTGCAGGAGCGCCTGGCCAAGCTGGCCGGTGGTGTTGCGGTGATCAAGGCCGGTGCCGCGACCGAGGTCGAGCTCAAGGAGCGCAAGCACCGCATCGAGGATGCCGTGCGCAACGCCAAGGCCGCCGTCGAGGAGGGCATCGTCGCCGGTGGTGGCGTGGCCCTGCTGCAGTCGGCTCCGGCTCTGGACGACCTGAAGCTGACCGGTGACGAGGCGACCGGTGCGAACATCGTGCGTGTCGCGCTGTCGGCGCCGCTGAAGCAGATCGCGTTCAACGCGGGCCTCGAGCCCGGCGTTGTCGCCGAGAAGGTCTCCAACCTTCCGGCGGGCCACGGCCTGAACGCCGACTCGGGCGAGTACCAGGACCTGCTGGCCGCCGGTGTCGCCGACCCGGTCAAGGTCACCCGTTCGGCCCTGCAGAACGCGGCCTCCATCGCGGCCCTGTTCCTGACCACCGAGGCCGTTGTCGCCGACAAGCCGGAGAAGGCCGCCGCTCCCGCGGGCGACCCGACCGGTGGCATGGGCGGCATGGACTTCTGAGTCCCGCTCCCCAGCAACACCTTTAGACCTGAAGGCCGGTCCACCACCTGGTGGACCGGCCTTCGGCCTTTCCTGCGATGACCGGCAGTCGGTCGAGACACACAGTGACTCACCGGCTTTGCGGCTACCGGCGGTCCTCGATGCGGAGAGTCGCGCGGATTTCGTTTGCTAGGTCGAGATTTCCGGCGGCAATGAACTTTTGACGCCGGTTCATTGCGCTCTTGATGTCGGATAATGAATCCAGATCGTAGTTCAGCGGGATTGGTGCTCCGTGCAGATCTACCACGCTGCCTCCTGCGGCGTGCAGAATATAGTGGCCAGGGGACAGGTCCCAGATTGCGAATCCCTTGGCAAATTCCACCATTGCGTCAGAGAATCCGGCGGCAACGTGGCACAGTCCAATCGAGCCGAAATCGACACCAATGCGACCTCTCGCTTTTCCATCGCGAGATGGTTCGCTGAGTGCCTCTATAAGTCGATGTTCTCTAGCGAGCGGTTGGAATCGCTGTTCGGGGCGCATCATATAATTTGTGACCAGTGCCTCGGAAAGGCTCGTGCCCGAGGGGCTGTCAAGAATGTGTTCGCGGCCGTCGGCGGTTATCATGAGCGCTCGATCATCGCCTTTGCCCTGTCGGGCCGCCAAATATACCTGGATATGATGGAAAATATCTCCCACCACCGCAATAATCGGGCGAGCCAGGGTGCGCGAGTAAACCATGATATGCGTATAACCGCACAGTCCACGTACTGCCAGTTCGCTGGTATCCAGAGGATCGACCAACACGCATAGATCTGGATCGGCTTCGTCTCCGATGACTTCCGGATCGGCTTCCTCTGATGCGTAAACGAACGAGGGGATATGTTCGACCAGCACCTCTTTGTACCGTTCATGCATCCACAGGTCATAGTCGGACAGGAAGTTGTCTCTGTGACGGAGGTTCTCATTTTCTGTGCGGCGGCCGGTGAGTGCAGCATCGATTAATTGTGGACGGATCTCTTCGATCATCTGGCGCACTGCCGCGGCGATGCGTCGCGCGAGGTCGGGGGCCATGCTCGAGCTGTTCATCGAGCTATCGCCTCTTGTGGGTGTCATCGCAACTCCAGTGGAGGTTCGATTCCGGGTGGGCTCATCGTGGCTGCGATAAAGATAGCTTCGAAGCCTGCCGCGCGCATGATTTTGGCCCCGGTCAGATCATCGAAGTTATCTACTTTCAGGTCACGACCTTTGGTCATCGCGCCGAATACAGCAAAATATAGTTCGGCTTTCGGATACCGTGCTCTCACCCGATTGGCGAGATAACCGACCACGTCGGCGTGTTTGACCTCGAAGTCGCAGATGAAGATGGTGGGCGCCGGTCTGGTTTCCGGGAAATATGATGCATCGTCCAGATCGATCCCATCCCGGATCTTGGTGCAACGGAGGTAGCCGATCTTGCAGCGGGAGAAGCGTGATGATGCAAGGAAAGTCGCCATAACAAGACCGGCTTCGTTCACGCCGAAGCACGCGTCGACATCCAAGCGTTTGCCGACATTCTTGATTTGCTGTGACAGCCGTTCGATGCCGGTCCCGAATGTCTCCCATGTCAAATCCAGCAGCTGACCCGGGTGCGGATTTGGTAGCGAGCATACAAGGATGTCGGAGTTGCCATATTCGATCGTTGGCACCGAAAGAGTGAACTCGCCCCCCACCTGGCTTGTCATTCTGGCCGAAACCGAGTCGAATTCGTCTGTCGATGATTTGGCGTGCTTCTGATCAGGCGCGGTTCCCGATCGAGCTCTAGTGTTTGCCGTGAACTGCTCGGATCATGTCGTGCTATCGGCAGTCAGGCCGGGCTTCGCCGCTGACGCAGACGCCCACGAATATAGTCATCATGGCGCTCCGCAGTGTCGGTCCTGCCCGATTCCCAGATGCCGGTCATGGACCGCAACCCCTCGGACACGGCTCGAGCTTGTGACTCGTCCTGGGGCGGCGCGGCGGTGGACGACATGGGATCCTTCGATACGAGCAAGCGAAGATGCCGTGCCTGGGCCGGAGTCAGCCGATCCGCCAGGTGGTGTAGCTCTTCGTAGTCGTGTGCAGAGGTCATTTTGGGGACTGCTAGGAGTATGGCAGCTGGGCTCAGATTCGGGAGGAGCGTCTGGCCGAACTGGCCGGTGGTGTTGCGGTGATCAAGGCCGGGGCCGCGACCGATGTGGAGCTCGAGACCCATGGGCCGGTCCAGCACTAAGTGGACCGGCCTTCGGCCTTTCGCGTGGAGATTCCGTTCGCCGAGCTCGTGCGCTGAGCGAGTTGGATCGAGCTCGGTAGCAATTGATCCGTCGGAAGGTGTTGGGGCGTGTTCTAATTCGATGCGATGGTCAGGTTGTCTGTTGTGCGGTCGGTGGGTTGGCCGTTCTGGCCGACCTTCGCAATGGGCGCTTCGACTTCGGCGTCTTCTGCTGAGGGCGTGATGGTCGGTGTTTCGGGTTGGGTGTTGACGACTGTTGGTGTGGCTGTAGGTGTTTCGGGTTCGGCATCGACAACCGCCGGTGTGGCTGTGTGCGCTTCGGGTGCGGCGCTGACGCCCGTCGAGGTGGCTGCGGGGGTCTCGGGTTCGGCGTCGACAACCGTTGGGGTGATTGTGGGCAGTTCGATTTCGGTCTCGGCAACCGGCGTTTCGACCGAAGCCGAGTCGGGTTCGAGTTCGGCGAACGGCGCGTCGGTGTTCGGTTCGAGTTCCGCGGCAGCGGCGACGCGCAGCCGTTCGGCGAGTTCGTTGAAGATGTAGAAATTCGGGATCTGGCCGACGGGGGTGAGGGAAACCCAGATGCCGTCCACCTTCATACGGACCAATCCGCTTCGGGCGTCGATCAATTGGATCTGTTCCCAGGCGAAGGCCTTGCTGCGGAAATAGAGTGCGGTCAGATCGAGGGCGATCTCGCCGAAATAGACGGTCGCGCAGTCGTCGATGGCGCTGACGGCGCGGGGGAGCTGGGCCAGGGTAATGGCCGACTGGATGGCCTTGCCCCAATCGCGACCATCGGCGAACAGGGTGTCGTCGAATGCGGCCTCGGCGCCGTCGGGGCCGGTCATGTGGAATGAATATTCGGTGGGCGCGGAATTCTGGAACGGGATGACCTGCTGGCGCACTTCGGCACTGTCCCATCGGAATCCGGCGATCTGTTCACCGGAGCGGTACACGGTCATGCCGTAGTCGAACAGGTCGAGCCGCGCGTCGCGATGCCGACGATTGCGGCGTCCGCGGAAGAAGGCCATCGAGGCGGGGATCAGGGCGAGCAGACCGACCGCGAGTGCACCGGAATATGCGCCGACTGTTGCGCAGATGACACCAACTGCCGCGAATCCGCCCGCGACGATCCCACAGCCGCGCACAAACGTGTCGCTCGCAGGCGCCGGTAGAAACGTCTGCCGGTGTGGGCCGAGTTTCTGATATTCGGACATCAAGTGGATCAGCTGCGACAGTGGAACCTTTTGTGGCCCGCCGGTTCCGACATCGCCATGGCTCGGAGTGGTCAATTGTCCCTCCATGAGGCGGTTTTTCTCCGCGGCGAAGCGTATGTCACTCGACCGGAGGCCGCCACCCCAGTCCGCTCGCGTACGGTTGATCGAGCTTACGTCATGGCGGTGACGCAGCCGCGGACCGCACGGGCGTTTCGTCGGGAAACCCGACGGCCGGTCCGTTCGGCGAACCGGCCGTGCGGCCGGATCAGATGCCGTCGACGCTCAGTACGGCGAACGGAGTGACCGGGGTGCCGGGTCCCATCGGCCCGCCCTTGTCGAATTGGGAGGACACGACCAGGGTCCGATCATTGCTGCGGATCAGGGTGGTGGGGATGCGCAGGGATTCATCGGTGACCGTGCGCTCCAGTTCGGCGCTCGCCCCATCGTCACTGATCTTCCAGCGGGTAATCGTATTGCTGGCATTCTGGGCCGCCCACAGCGTATTACCGTGCAATTCCAGTCCGTCGCCATGTTTCAGGTCGGCGCCGCGCATGGTGACCTTGCGGATCGGATCGGGCGAATTCGGCGCGGTCGCAACGCGATACAGCTCGCCGGAATTCATATCGACGATCAGTAGATAGCGACCGGAATCATCGGAGACTATGCCGTTCAAGGTGAATGCATCCGGTGCGTGCGCGCTGATGGTGCTGCTCAGGTCGAATTGTGTTGTCAGATCGGCCCGTCCGCCATGTGCCGCCGCGTCGGTGACCTGGTTCGGCGTGATCCGGTAGACCAGCGGGCGCAGGCTGTCGGTGAGGTAGGCGGTGCCGTCCGGCGTGATGGCCAGATCGTTCACCAGGTGCGGTCCGGTGCCGGTGACATCGAAGCGGGCGATCAGTGCACGGCTGGTGGTGTCGTAGACCGCGACCCCAGTCGTCGAGTCGATCACCCACAGTCGCCCCGCCGCATCGACTTTCAGCCCATTGGCGGTCTTGCGGCCGTCGGCCCCCTCGGGCAGGAAGGTCTCGGCGCGCTTCGCGCCGGGGGCGGCTCGGTAGATGGCGCCGTTGGCGTAGGAGCCGACGTAGATGTCGCCGGTGCGGGGGTCGGCGGCTATGCCTTCGGGGTAGACGCGATCGCCGGGCAGTTCGTATGCGGTGCTGATGCGCGTGGTCGGTTGGCTGACGTTCGTGGCCTTCGGTGCCTCCGTCGTCGCTGCGCAGGCCGCGACGGCGGTGCAGGCAACGGCGGTGGCGATGGTCGAGATGGTGCGGAACATGCTCATGGCTCCTGGGTGGGGTCGAACATCCGAATGCATTCACATTCTCAAATGAGCACGAAGCTATATTAGAACTCTAATTAACGTCAAGGGGCTAATGAGAAGTTGGGCAGATACCATGCGGACATGACGTCCATGCACTCCTCCGAGCGCCTCGGCTCCTACATCAAGCGCGCCGAACAGGCTCTCAACTCGGCGAAGAGTGCGGCGCTCAAACCGGCGGGCCTCACCGTTCCCCAGTACGGGGCCCTGCTGTTCCTCATCGAAAACCCGGGCATCAACGCCGCGGCGCTGGCCCGCTTGTGCGGGGTGACCCCGCCGACCATGAATACGATCCTGACGAATCTCCAGGACCGCGGCCTCATCGAGCGGACGCCCCACGCCTGGCATAAGAACGTCTTGGAGACCCGGCTCACCGAAGCGGGCGCGGCGCTCGCGAAGGAGGCGGATGCGGCCGCCGTGCGCGTGGAGCGCGCATTGGCCGCCGAATTCACCGAAGCCGAGCACGCCGCCCTGTGCGGACTGCTCACCCGCTGCGCCGACCTACTCGACTCGATCCGCCCCGAATCCGCACCAAAGAAGTAGCTCCCGGTCCGATCGGACCGGGAGCCATTGGGGCGGGTGGATTTTCACGCCGGAGCGACTGCCGCCGTTTCGGTGCGTACCGGTCGGCGCAGGGTGGCGACGCCGAGGGTGAGGGCGACGAAGCCGACCGCGGCCGAGGTCCAGGGGAGCCAGCCCGCACCCGAGGAATCCAGCACCGTGCCGCCGAGCAGCGAGCCGATGCCGCTGCCGAGGTAGATCGCCGAGCCGTTGAGGCCGAGTGCGACGGTCGGCGCGTCGTGGGCAATGGCGAAGAGCCGGAATTGCTGCGGGATCAGAATCGCGGACCCGAAGAGGCCGGTCAGGCCGAGTACCGCGAAGACGGCCCAGGTGGTGTGGGTGGCCGGGCCGAGCAGGAGCAGTCCGATGAGGCTGCCGACGAGCCCGACGGTCAGCGTGCGCGCCGGGCCGAGGCGGTCGACGGCCCGGCCCGCCTGTGCATTGCCGATGACCTGACCGATGCCCATGGCCAGCAGCAGCCAGGCGAGCTGTCCCTGCGGCACCGATGGGGCGACGACGACCGGCAGGTAGACGATGGTGGTGTAGGCCGCGGTCATCTGCAGCGTGGTCACCAGCAGTACCCGCAGCACCGCGGGCCGCGCGAGTACGCCGACGCGATCACGTAATCCGGTGCTCGGCAGGGTGACCCGCGGCAGCAGCAGCACCAGCGCCGCCGCGATGGCACCGCCCGCGGCGATCGCCCAGAGCACTCCGCGCCAGCCGATCCAACGCTCGACGAAGATGCCGATCGGCACGCCAGCGACCGCGGACAGCGTGATCCCGGCGGTGACAACCGACAGTGCCCGCCCCCGGTGCGCATCATCGGCGACGACCCCGGCCACGGCAAAGGCATTGGCCTGGAATGCCGCCGCGCCGATCGCGGCCACGATGCGTGCTCCGGCCATGACCGAAAAGTCCTCAGCCGCAGCCTGTCCGATCATGCCGAGGACGAAAAATACTGCACCGCCGCCCAATACCCAGCGCCGGTCCCACGATCCGGTCGCAGCGGCGATGACCGGTGAGGCGATGGCGTAGGTCCAGGCGAACGTGGTGGTGAGCTGGCCCGCGGTGGCTACCGAAACATTCAGATCGCGGGCGATGAGCGGGAGCATGCCGTTCAGTACGAAACCGTCGGTGCCCAGCACGAAAGTGCCGATGGCGAGTGGAATCAAGGATCGATAGAGATTGTTCGATGGTTGTCGAAGCATCTTACGATGCTGCGATATAATTCGATGGTTGTCAAACGATCGGAGGATGAACGTGCGTCAGCTACCGCAGCCGAGCACCGGTGACCTGGACCTGATCCGGGTGCTCAGCGCCATCGCCGATCCCATTCGGCTGGAACTGATCCGCGCGCTCGCCGGGGTGCGCGAGCCGCTCAGCTGCGGCATCGATGGGTTCGATGTGGAGATCACCGCCGCGACGGCATCGCATCATTGGAAGGTGTTGCGTGATGCGGGCGTCACGACCACCTACGCCTCCGGCCGCAACCGGCTGGTCGAGCTGCGCCGTGACGATCTGGAGGAACGCTTTCCCGGTCTGCTCGACGCGATCATCAATGCCTCGCAACGCTGACTCGGTCTCGAATCGGGTTCCAACAGTGGCGGTTCCAGCGATCGGAACTGCCTCGACCTGAACGCATGCTGTTGACCTGTTCAAACGCCCCAAAAGTAGTGGCTTGACCGCCGAGGCCGCAGCGGGTGCACTTGTTACGAGGGTAAGCCTCGCAAGTCACTCGGGGGGTGGCGACGATGGACACAATCTGGGTGCAGGTCATCGCTGGGCTGCTGCTGTACGGCACGATCGCGTTCATCAGTCTTGCGGGTCGGCGGAGTCGAAATCGCCGCAGGAGCAGCCGATGGAGCGCGGGCGGCAGCGGTGGCGACATTGGCAGTAGGTCCAGCTACGGCTGTGGCGGTGGCGGCGGGTCCAGCTGTGGCGGTGGCTCGAGTTGCGGTGGTGGGTCCGGCTGTGGCGGTGGCTCGAGTTGCGGTGGCGGGTCCGGCTGCGGAGGTGGCGGCGGTGGTTGTGGTGGTGGTGGCGGCAGCTGATCCGCTGCGTCAGCGCCGTTTCGGTGGCAGCAGGCTCTGAAATGCCGTATCCACCAATGTCCTTCGCTGGGCATCGGTGCTCGGGAGTGCGTCGGGGGAGACGCGGGCCAGTTGGTTGAAGCCGTGGTAGATGCTCACGGCGACAACCGCCCTGGTCCGCGCCTGCGCGGCGGTCAGACCCAATTCCCGTAGCAGTTCGGCAATGTATTCGATGCGCCGGTCCGCGACTCGGCGCAATGTCGCGGCGACCGCGGCCTGGTCCGCGGAGGCCAAGAGCGCCAATTCGATGCGTCCGGTGGCCGCGTAATCGATGACATGGGCGAACAGTCGATGCAACCGCTCGGCCGGATCGGTCTCGACACCGATCTCGGTGATCACATCGTCGGTGCTGCGCTGTTCCCAACGCGCCAGTGCCGCATCGATGAGAGCCGCGCGATCCTTGAAGTGCCAATAGAAGCTGCCCTTGGTGGTGCCGAGCCGCTTGGCGATGGGTTCCACCGCGACCGCCGCGAGGCCGCCCGCGGCCAGTGCGTCCAGTGCGGCCTGGGCCCAGTCGTCGGCGCTGAGCCGCCGCGGCGCCGATGTTTTGGCGGTCACACTCCTGCCCTCTTGTGCCATGCCCGTACGTTACCGTATGGTCATTCCATACGCTCCCGTATGGCTACTGGAGGAATGTGATGCCTACTCGTGGACGAGTCGAGATTCCCGAACGGGCGGCCCTGGCTCGCGCATCAGGGTCGAATTGGGACTACATCGATTCCTACGAAATCGCATTGCCGCCGGGCGCTCCCACCGATCCGCGCGAATGGACCCGAAAGATATTCTTCGGCAAGCCTTTTCCTGATCGCGAAAGCGACGAGCGCGAGCATGTCACCGCCGATGCGATGTCGGTCCTCGATTTTGTTGTCTCGGTTCTCATCGACGACGACACGGTCACCATCACCTCTTTGGTCGAATACCGAAATGATTGGGGCCGACGGTATTTCGCCGTTGTTCGCCCATTCCACCGTCGGCTCGTGCCGTGGATGCTGGCACGCGCCGCCCGTGAATTCGCCCGCGGCGGCCGCTGACACGCCATGCCGAGCGGTTGCCGCGCCGACCCCGGGCCAACGGCCGTAGGCTGAATCCATGTCCGGCGACACTCGGATCGGCGGTGTGCTCTACGACATCGACGGCGTGCTGGTGACCTCATGGCGCGAGCTGGAAGGCGCCGCCGACGCCGTGCGCCGGATACGCGAAAGTGGTTTGTGCCGAGCGTTTCTCACCAATACGACCTCGCGCACCTGTGACGAGATCGCCGAGCGGCTGCGGAGCGCCGGATTCGATGTCGACGCCGACGAGATCGTCACCGCCGCCCGGCTCACCGGCGAGTATGTGAGCCGTCGCTATCCGGATGCGCGGGTCTGGGTGCTCAACCACGGCGATATCCGGCCCGACCTCGCCGCTCTCACCCTCGATGACGAACATCCCGATGTCGTCGTAATCGGCGGTGCCGGTGCGGAATTCACCCATCGCGCGCTGAGCCGGGTGGCCGAGCTGATGCTGGACGGTGTGCCGGTCGTCGCCATGCACAGCGGCCTGACCTGGGCCACCGATGACGGACTTCGCATCGATGCCGGCGCCTATCTGCCGGGCTTGGCGGCCGCGGGCAATGCCGAGATCGCGGTGATCGGCAAGCCCGAGCCGGCGGGATTTCGGACTTGTGCGGACCTGATGGGCCTGGATCCGACCGAGGTGTTGATGATCGGCGACGACCTGCACTCCGATGTGCTCGCTGCCCAGCGGGTCGGCATGACCGGAGTTCTGGTGCGCACCGGGAAATTCCGGTCCGCAGTGTTAGCTGGGGCGGCATCGGCGCCGGATCACGTCATTGATTCCGTGGCGGATCTGCCCGCGTTGTTGAAAGGTCTCCGGAACCGCGGAAAATAATTCTAAAAAACTCCTATAAAACACTTTCGGCGTCCAAACCTCTCGGTATCGTCCGCATCGGCAAACTGTCAGTGACGAGGTGTGTGGCCGTAGCTAGATCGGATAGAAGCGAGATTTCGGCGCAATAGCAACCGCGCGGCCAACTTTCGGCTAACGCGAACTCGGCCGAAGGTTGAGACGAACATGCCGATCCATGACGACGGCATCGGGCGCTTAGGTATTGTCTGCCCCAATGTCACAGGATGCGAATACGGGACGAATGTATGCCGGGCAACCCGTAGAGGACCGGCAACGACAACGGCGTGCGCGTTTTCTGGAATCGGGCCTTACGGTCTTTGCGCGCGATGGCTACGCTAATAGTTCGGTCGGCGCGATCTGTAAGGACGCCGGACTCTCCTCACGGCAGTTCTATGAGGAGTTCACCGGCCGCGAGTCTCTCCTACTCGAGCTCTACGCGCAGATCGATAGGGAATCGCGCGAAGCGGTAACCGCCGCCCTCGACAAGAAGTCGGATGCGACCGCCCTGGAGATCATCGACGCGTCCGTGCGCGCTTACGTCGAATCCATCGGCGCCGATCCGCGCAAGGCGCGCGTGGCGCTGGTAGAGGTCGTCGGCGCCGGGCCGAAGGTGGAGAAGTTCCGGCTGGAACTGCGCCGGGTGTGGGGTTCGCTACTAGCCAGCGCCGCCGAGGATGCGGCGATGCACGGCGAAATCCCCACGGGCGACTACGAGATGCGGGTACTCGCCATCATCGGCGCGGTCAACTATGTGGTCGACTCCTGGAGTGGTTCGGATCCGCGGCCGCCACTGGACGATGTGATCCGGGTGCTGAGCCGAGTGATCATGGGTGCGGTCGGCGCGTAGCACGGGTCGCTCCGGACGACCGGTGGTCATCGCGCGGTACGGTGCGCATCATGGAGAAGGTTCCGATCCAGATGCCGGATGGCAGCACCGTGCCGGTGCGGCTGTTCCCGGCGAGCGGAACGCACCGTCACCCGGTGACGCCGGACGCGCCCCGCCCGGTGGTGGTGCTGGTGCCCGGTCTCGGCGTTCCGGCCGGGTACTACGAACTGTTCGCCACCGCATTGGCCGCCCGTGGTTTCGACGCGGCCATCGGAGAACTGCGCGGTGCCGGTGACAGCAGGCCGCGCCCGAGCGCCGCGAGCACCTACGGTTACCACGAATTGGTTTCGGTCGACTTCCCAGCGATCTTCTCGGTGGTGCGCGACCGGTTCCCGGACAGCACCCCGTACCTGCTCGGCCACAGCATGGGCGGCCAGCTCGCCGTGCTGTACGCCTCGCGCATCCGCGGCCGACTCGGCGGACTGATCCTGATCGCCTCCGGTACTCCGTATCACCGTGGCTTCCGCGGGATTTCGGGCCCCGGCATGCTGGTCGGCACGGCGGCCATCTCGATGACGGCCAACCTGGCGGGCTTCTGGCCCGGTGACCGGATCTCGGTGGGCGGGTTCGGGCGCCAGTCGAAAGTGCTGATCTCCGACTGGGCCCGGCTGGCCCGCACCGGTCGCTTCCAGCCGGTCGGCGCGGATATCGACTATGAGGAGCGGCTCGGCAGGCTGAAGCTGCCGGTGCTGTCCATCACCATGACCGACGACGATCTCGTGCCCGGCAGTTCGGCGGCGCATCTGCTGGCGAAGATGCCCAAGGCCGACGTGACGACCTGGGTACAGCCGGAACCCCTGGGACACAACGGCTGGATCCGCAAGTACAGCAGTACCGTCGACCGGATCGAGAAGTGGCTGCGGGACCGCTGACACAGCTAGAGGGTGACCGCCAGCTTGCCGAGGGTGCCACCGGTGAAATCGGCGATCGCGGTTGCGGCGTCGGCCAGTTCGTAGCGTCTGGTGATCGGGATTCGCAGTCTGCCCGCCGCGGCATCCGCGGCCAGGCGATCCAGATTCGTTCGGCTCGGATCGGCCATGACATCGACGGTGGCCAGATCGCGATCGGCGGCATCGACCGGCACGAAATGCACCGTGGAGGCGAATCGGCCACCGCGCGTGACCAATCCGGCGACGGTCGCGCCGTCACCGGCCAGATGTAGTGCGGCTGGCACGCCATCGGGGGCCAGCTCGCGAACTCGGTCCACCAGGTCCGCGGGGTCGACGGCATGGTGGGCGCCGAGTGCCGAGACGAACTCGGTTTCCGCGCCGGGCCGTGCCGTGGCGATGACGACGGCGCCGCGCGCCGTCGCCAGTTGGATGGCATAGCCACCGACACCGCCGGTCGCACCCGAAATCAACAGGGGTGCATCGGGTTTCGGTTCGAGCGCGTCGAGTGCGGTCAGCGCGGCCGTACCGGCGAGGCCGAGTGCGCCCGCTGCGGCGTCGTCGAGGCCGGAGGGGATCCGCGCAATGCCGTAACCCGCTGGCACCGCCACATATTCGGCGAGGCTGCCCTGCCCCAGCGTTGTCCGCATGACGACACCGAAAACCTTTTCGTCCACGGCCAGGTCGGTGACCTGCGCGCCGACGGCGGCGATGGTGCCCGCGAAATCCTTGCCGAGCACGACCGGGAACTCGTGCTCGAATACCCCGCGCATATAGCCGCCGAGCACGCCGAGGTCGAAGCCGTTGATCGAGGTGTGCCGCACCCGGATCAGTACTTCGTCGGGTTCGGGCACGGGCACGGGCAATTCGGTGATGGTCGCGGGCTGGTCGAAGCCGGTAAACGCGATTGCGCGCATTGCTATGTCTCGCTTCCTATTTCGTGGGGGTGCGGTTGGCGGCCTGTAGCCATGAGGCGTGCAGTGCGGCGATGGCCAGGTCGAGTTCGGATTCATCGCGGGGCGCGTAGAGCATCACGATCGTGTCCGGCCATTCCGGCCGCCTGCTGATCGGATGCGGTTCGATCCAGCCCGCCTCGGTCAGTGGCGGTATGACCTCGCGGGGCAGGGTGAGGTGGAGAAATCCGCTCCGGTGGATGTGGCCGAATTCGTCGCGGCTCGGGTGCAGGAAGGCTTCCCACGGTCCGCGTGGATCGCGCAACCGGAGGGCGAGCGAACTCGGTTCCGAGACCTGGCTCGGCCCGGTGAATACATCCGGTAGCGCCTGGGCGTATTCGACCAGGGCGGCCCGAATCTCAGCCGGAGCGAAGCCGTCGAGCTGGTCGTGCGGTATCTCTCGGCCGGTCGTGGTCGGCCGGGGGCCGGACCGGCGCGACGGGGCCGCTAGATCGACATTCATGTTTCACCACACTTTCTGTTCGTTGGTTACTTCTTGTGTGCAAGTGAAATCCTGTCGACAATGGGCTGGTGACGGAAGAAGGCACTTTGACCTGCGTACCGAACACCGATGTGCGTGCGGTGACCGGCGATGAACCGATCGGCGAGGGGGCGGCGCTGTGTCAGCTCCGCGATGTGTTGGATCGGGTCGGCGACAAGTGGAGTGTGCTGGTCATGGCCTTGCTGACCGATGGGCCGCACCGGTATTCGCAGTTGCAGCGCTCGATCGAGGGGATCTCGCAGCGCATGCTCACCCTCACGTTGCGCAGCCTCGAACGTGACGGCCTGGTCGCGCGCACGGTGACGCCGACCTCACCGCCGCGGGTGGATTACCAGCTGACCTCCGTCGGCGCGACGCTGTCGACGCAGGTCAACGCGCTCATCGATTGGGCGCAGGGGCATCGCGAATATGTGGCGAGCGCGCGCCTGCGCTACGACGAGGCACAATCGGGCAAGTCGTCATAGGCTGGTGTCGTGTCGAATGAGCAACGGCGGCAATTGAATCAGGAGATCGTCGCGGAGTTCCGCGCCAATGCGGGGGTGGTCGGCGGGCAGTTCGCGAACATACCCCTACTGCTCCTGACCACGACCGGTGCGCGCACCGGGGCGGCATTCACCTGGCCGCTGGCCTATCAGCGCGACGGTGACCGAGTGGTGGTGTTCGCCGCCAATGGCGGTCGGGAGAACCGTCCGGGGTGGTATCACAATCTGGTCGCACATCCCGAGGCCATCGTCGAGTTCGGGAACGAGTCGTGGCCCGTGATCGCTTCGGTTGCCGAAGGAGCCGAGCGGCAACAGCTTTGGGAACGCCAGTTGGTGGTCGCGCCGTTCCTTGCCGACTTTCAGGCCAAGGTGTCCTGGGAGATCCCGGTCGTGATGCTCACCCGGCCGAACGGCACTTCCTAAGCGCGGCTCGGCTTTTCGCCCAGATGCCTGCCGAATCCGTCGAGCATCGCGGTGAGGCCGATCGCGAAGTGATCGCTGTCCGCGGCGGCATCGGCGGCCGCGGCGAGGGTGTTGTAGTTCGGTGCGTCCGGCGCGGGCTTGCGGCTGCGCTGTGCCGCGACGGCGGCCACCGTATGGCTCAGGATGTGCCCGACCACGTATTCGCGTAGGCAGCGGGCGAACTGCAGGGCCACGGCGGGCGTAAAGCCGACGCCCTGCAGGCGTTCCAGCATCCAATTTCCGGTCTCGATCGCGGCGGCGCTGCGGACCGGTCGGGTGGCGAAGATCGGCACCGCATTCGGATGCCGCCGCAGGGTGGAACGCAGTCGATGTGCATAGGCGCTCATCAGCTCCGGCCAATCCGCCTGCCACGGTAGCGTTTCCATCTCCAACTCGTCGAACATTGCCTCGGCGATGCCGTCGAACAGCTCCTGCTGATCGGTGAAGTGCCGATAGGCCGCCATCGGGTCCGCGCCGAGCGCCGCACCCAATTTTCGCATGGTGAAGCCGTCGAGCCCCGCGCTATCGATGACGGTCAATGCCACCGCGGCGATGTGATCACGGTTCAATGCGGTCCGGGTGCTCGGCTGCCTGCGCCCACCTGTTCGGCTCATCGCAAGGTCCCTTCGCCCATCTCGTCGAACAGTTCGAGCAGCCGATCGACGAATTCCTTCGGCCGCAACTGGTAGGGCACATGCCCACCCGGGAATTCCACACAGTCCCGGCCGAGTTCGCCAGCCAGTGCGTGGGTGGCGAGGTAGTACGGCTTGCCGACACTCTCGCGTCCGGTGCCGAGCCGCCATGGCACCTCGACCTTCCGGAGGGCGGCCAGATCCGGGTGATAGTCGAAGCAGAAGGCGGGCAGTTCGCGGACGAGCAGCAGGTCGGCATTGTTCAGCTGGCGGGTCATGGTCGAGGGCCGAGCTCGGGTAATCCGCCGCAGCGCGGCGCCGATCGTCAATGAAACCCGAGTTCCGCCCGCCATGAAGTCCTGTCCGAACCTCGACCGCAATACCCGCGGCACATTCGGCATCGTCAGCACGCCGAATGCGGCGAAGGCGCGCAGCGGGCTCTTCTCGATCGCGAGCCTGCCGATCTCGACGAGCTCCGAACGCGCCGGACTCGCCTCGGGCAGCAACTGGACGAGCGGTGCTTCGTGCACGACCGCGTCGTTGAGTCGGCCGGCGTGCGCCGCGAGCAGTTCCAGCGTGATGATCGCCGCGCCACTGCTGCCGAAGATATGGGCGCGGTCGATGGCGTACGCGTCGAGGATCGCGATGACATCGGCCGCCTGCGTCGCGATATCGATCGCGGCGTGCGGGTCGGTGAACGGGCTGCGCGAGTTGCCGCGCCGGTCGAAGGTGATGACGCGGTAGCGGTCGGCCAGTAGTGGCACGACCGCCTCGTACATTCCGGCGTCACCGCCGCCGCCGGGGATGAGTACCAGGTCCGGTCCGGTTCCGGCCGATTCGGTATGCAGTTGCGCGCCGGTGGTCTCGACGATTCGTACGGCGCTCTCGTTCGTCATGTCTACAACGTAGACCAGGTCTACGTTGTAGACAATGGCGCAAAAGTCGGCCCGGTGCACGTTGCTGCACCGGGCCGGGGGATCGGCTCAGGCGGACCGTTCCATCAGCATCTGGGTGAAGAATTCGTAGATGAGTCCGGCCTGGAATGCGGACTGTTTGTTGTCGGCCGCGCCGCCGTGGCCGCCCTCGATATTCTCGTGGTACCAGACGGTGTGGCCCTGTTCCTCGAGCAGTGCGGCCATTTTGCGGGCGTGACCGGGGTGTACTCGGTCGTCGCGGGTGGAGGTGGTGAGCAGGATCGGCGGGTAGGCCCCATCGGCGCGGACATTCTGGTACGGCGAGTACTTGCTGATGTACTCCCACTCCTCGGGCTTATCCGGATCGCCGTATTCGGCCGTCCACGACGCACCGGCCAGCAGCAGGTGGTAGCGCTGCATATCGAGCAGCGGGACCTGGCAGACGATGGCCCCGAACAGCTCCGGGTAGCGGGTCAGCATGACGCCCATGAGCAGGCCGCCATTGCTGCCGCCCACGGCACCGAGTTGATCCGCCGTGGTGATACCGCGGGCCACCAGATCCTTGGCGATCGAGGAGAAGTCCTCATAGACCTTGTGCCGGTTGGCCTTCTGTACCGAGGTGTGCCACTGCGGGCCGTATTCGCCACCGCCGCGGATATTGGTCATCACCCAGGTGCCGCCGCGTTCCAGCCAGCCCATCCCGGACGCGCCGCTGTAGGCAGGGGTGCGCGAAACCTCGAAGCCGCCGTAGCCCGACATCACCGTCGGCCCGGCGGTGCCCTTGTGATCGCGATGCCGGATCACGAAGTACGGCACCATGGTTCCGTCATCGGACCGGGCGAAGAACTGCTCGGTCTCGACGCCGTCGGCGTCGAAGAAGCCCGGTTCCTGTTTGAGTTGTTCGGTCCGGCCGCCGACCGCGCTTGCGAGCAGGGTGGCCGGAGTGGTGAATCCGCTTGTGGTCAGCATGAATTCGTCGCCGCCCTCGAGCGGGTCCAGATTCATCACACTGGTGGTCGCCATCGGCGGGGTGTCGGCCAGCGGTTCCCGGTGCCAGCCATCCGGGCCAGGGGTGAGGACGTAGAGCTTGGTCTGCACATCCTCCAGGGTGATGAGCAGCAGATGGTTCTCGGTCCAGCCGTAGCCGTGCAGCGAGGTGTGCGCGTCCGGGGTGAAGACCACCTCGAATTCCCTTGCACCGGAGAGGAATTTCTCGAAGTCGATGGCCAGTAGCGCACCGGCGGGGTAGGTGGTGTCGGCGATCGTCCACGGCGACTTCAGGCGCACCAGGAACCAGTCCTTGTACCAGGATTCGCTGGCATCGGTCGGCACCTCGAGATGCCGTAGGCTGCCGTCGCCTTCGAGCAGGTACACCTCTTCATTGAAGAAGTCGGTGGCCCGGCCGACGAAATGCCGTTCGTAGCCGGGTGTCCGGTCG
The DNA here is from genome assembly GCF_053602975.1 of Nocardia sp. NPDC004278. Taxonomy (NCBI): domain Bacteria; kingdom Bacillati; phylum Actinomycetota; class Actinomycetes; order Mycobacteriales; family Nocardiaceae; genus Nocardia; species Nocardia sp. NPDC004278. The sequence continues at coordinate 216,705 of NZ_JBSGEQ010000004.1, read as the reverse complement.
TAGCCCGCGGAGACCGCGACATCGCCGGGCGCACCCTCGAACACCGTCTCCGCCTCGGTGAGCGGGGTGCCGCGCCGCCAGCGCTTGGCAATGCGCGGATATCCGGAATCGGTGAGCGAGCCGGGACCGAAATCGGTGCCGACATAGACCGAGTCGATATCGATCCAGCGGATCTCGGACTTCGCCTCGGGCAGGAAGTAACCGCCGTCGGCCGGATCGATGAATTCCCTTGTTTCGATATCGAATTCGCGCACGACCTTGGCATCGGCGCCGCCGCGGGACAGGCTGATCAGCGCGCGTGACTGTTCCGGCCGCAGCACCGCGGCGCCGCCCCATACCCAGTTCTCGTGCTCCGCGGTGCCGAGCGCGTCCAGGTCGATCAGCACATCCCAGTCCGGCGACTCCTTGGCGTATTCGGCGAAGGTGGTGCGCCGCCACAATCCGCGCGGATGGTCGGCATCGCGCCAGAAGTTGTAGAGCCACCGGCCGCGGCGGCCCGGGTAGGCGATCTTGGTATCGGTATCGAGCATGTCGAGGATGCGGTGCTCGAGTTCGGTGAACCGATCGGAACTGGCAAAACGCTCGACGACCACGTCGTTGTGCGCGCGGGCGAAGTCGAGGGCCCGTTCATCGGTTACTTCTTCGAGCCACAGGTAGGGATCGGTCACAGTCAGCTCAACGCCCGTCATGTCCAGATTGTTGCCGAGGGTCCTCGGAAGGTGAGATATCACTCGCTAAATCGGGCATATCGGGCACGCTGTTACGGATTGCTCGACATCGGGTCCAGGGCTGTCGTACCTACCGGTCGGCTCAGTAGGATCGCTGCTCCGAGACCGATCCGACCGGGAGGTGGCCGGTTTGCCACAGTTTCTCTGGGAGCAGCACTGCTGCCTGCCGCTACTGCATTCGGCGCGGATCGCGGACCTTGCGCGGTATCCGCTCGGATCGTATTTATCGGTGAACGTGGGATATTCGCGGCAGTCGACCGAGGATTCGCTGGCCTTGCTGCACAAGTTCCGTCGGGATGCGCTGGGCGACGGTCGGTTCCGGCTGGTCGAGCGATTCGCCGATATCGGTACGTCCGATTCGATTGCGCTGGCCTTCGATCTGGAGGATTCGGGGCCGCTCGGTGGTGATCTGGATAACGTCGAGATGTTCTACGAGTTGGGTGTTCGCTCAATGCTGCCGACCTATAACCATGCCAATGCGGCCGGTTGCGGTTGCCTGGACACCGACGACACCGGGCTGACCGCCTACGGCCGCGATCTGGTGCGCGAGCAGAACGAGGTCGGCGTATTCGTCGACGGTTCGCACTGTTCGCCACGGACCGGACTGGATCTGGCCGAGTGCACCGTGGTCCCGATGATCTACAGCCATTCCAATTTCGCGGCATTGTGGGAACATCCGCGCAATATCACCGATGCGCAGGCACTGGCCTGTGCGGCGACCGGTGGGGTCATCGGTATCAATGGGGTGGGAATCTTCCTTGGGCAGAATGCGATCGATGGCCGTGCGGCGCGGGTGCGGGCCATGGCCGCGCATATCGAATACGGTGCCGAACTCGTCGGCATCGAACATATCGGCGTCGGCTCCGATTACTCCTTCGATGCCGAGGACTTCAATGACATGCTGATGCAGGATCCGGGCGCGTTTTCCGACGCGTATACGAAATGGGGTCCGCTGCAATGGGTTCCGCCGGAGGATCTATTGGGGCTGAACGGGTTGCCCGGGTTGGATGCGGCACTCGCCGAGCGTGGATTCAGTGCGGCCGACCGGGCGGCGGTATTCGGTGGCAACTTCGCCCGGATCGCACGGGAGGTCTGGCGGGACTGATAGCGGCCCCTCGACCGGTCCGCCACGGTCGGATCGGGAGTCGGCTTATTCGATCGAGCTTGCTGGACAGTGCCGTGTTGCCCGGGGTGGGGTGGTGGGTCTGGTCTGCGCCGACGCTCGTCTGTCCAGCGTGCTGAGGGGTATTCGCCGTGTTGTCGGGGTGTGTGGGTGTGGTCTGCGCCCGACGTCCGGCCGTCCACCGCGCCGAGCATTGGGCGGATAGGCGGGGTGATGCGGGTTGTTGAACGAGATCGAAGGTGAGCGGAACCGATCTATCTCCAACCTCGGTTCGTCCCGGTCGATTCGGCACCGGCGAAAGGGCCGATCGTGGATGTCCGGCGGTGCGCGGCGTCGAGTAAATAATGTTCACGAAAGTCCGCTTGTAATGCGCCGCCAACACCGATCGCCGTACTCGATAGCTAATAGTTATCAGCTATCGAACCTGTTGGCGGTGCGAGTGGATTTAGTTCACCGCCGCAGTGTGGCGCAGCAGACAGCCAGGGTGTCATTGCGCCTCCATGTCGGCCTGCGCACCGGAAAGCGGCTGCACTATGTGGCGCACGTCTCATAGTTGCAGGGGGAAGGTGGGTGATGTGTGCGCGACGGAGTTAGGCTCGACCACGTGACTTCCCATTACGACGTTGTCGTTCTCGGTGCCGGTCCTGGCGGTTATGTCGCCGCCATCCGCGCGGCACAACTTGGCCTCCGTACCGCGATCGTCGAGCAGAAGTATTGGGGTGGTGTCTGCCTCAATGTGGGCTGCATCCCTTCCAAGGCGCTGCTGCGCAATGCGGAACTGGCGCACATCTTCACCAAGGAAGCCAAGACCTTCGGCATCTCGGGCGATGTGAGCTTCGACTTCGGCGCCGCATTCGACCGCAGCCGCAAGGTCGCCGACGGCCGGGTCAAGGGCGTCCACTTCCTGATGAAGAAGAACAAGATCGACGAGTTCGACGGCACGGGCACGTTCACCGATGCGAACACCCTCTCGGTCGCGCTGTCCAGCGGCGGCACCGAGACGATCACCTTCTCGAATGTCATCATCGCCACCGGCACCGTCACCAAGCTGCTGCCGGGCACCTCGCTCAGCGCGAATGTGGTGACCTACGAGGAGCAGATCCTCACCCGCGACCTGCCCGGCTCGATCCTCATCGTCGGCGCTGGCGCAATCGGCATGGAGTTCGGCTACGTCCTGAAGAACTACGGCGTCGACGTGCGCATCGTGGAGTTCCTGGATCGCGCGCTGCCGAACGAGGACGTCGACGTCTCCAAGGAGATCACCAAGCAGTACAAGAAGCTCGGCATCACCATCACCACCAGTGCGGCCGTGCAGACGATCGACGATGACGGTTCCAAGGTCACCGTGTCGATCAAGGACAACAAGACCGGCACCCTGGAGACGGTCACCGTCGACAAGGTGCTGCAGGCCGTCGGCTTCGCGCCCCGGGTCGAGGGCTACGGCCTGGAGAACACCGGTGTCGCGCTCGAGCGCGGCGCCATCGTCATCGACGACAACATGCGCACCAATGTGCCGCACATCTACGCCATCGGCGACGTGACCGCGAAGCTGCAGCTCGCCCACGTCGCGGAGGCTCAGGGCGTGGTGGCCGCGGAGACCATCGCCGGTGCGCCGACGGTGACCCTCGGCGACTACCGGATGATGCCGCGCGCCACCTTCTGCCAGCCGCAGGTCGCCAGCTTCGGCCTCACCGAGCAGCAGGCCCGCGACGAAGGCTACGACGTGAAGGTCGCCACCTTCCCGTTCACCGCCAACGGCAAGGCGCACGGCCTCGGCGATCCGACCGGTTTCGTCAAGCTGGTCGCCGACGCCAAGTACGGCGAACTGCTCGGCGGCCACCTCATCGGTCCCGACGTCTCCGAACTGCTGCCGGAGATGACCCTGGCCCAGAAGTGGGACCTGACCGTCAACGAGCTGATCCGCAACGTCCACACCCACCCGACGTTGAGCGAAGCGCTGCAGGAAGCGTTCCACGGCCTCGCGGGCCACATGATCAACTTCTGATCATTCGACGAGACGGTGGCGTCCGGTCCGGAAGGGCCGGGCGCCACCGTTTTTCGTGGGCGCGGTCGTCGAAGGCGGTCTGGTATACACGGATTGATGCTGCGTAGGTTGCTGATCGCCGGTGCGCTGTTCGTTGCCGTCGTGGTGCTGCTCGGGGCCGGCACCTATTACCTGATGAATTCGCGGACCTACCAACTCGCGGGACGCATCGTGCACCACGTCGACACGGACGACAAGCTGGTTGCGCTGACCATCGATGACGGGCCGTCCCCGCAATACCCCGAAGTGTTGAAAGTCCTTGCGGACGCGCAGATTCCGGCGACGTTCTATCTGATCGGCGAGAATCTGGCCGCGCGGCCGGAGGCCGGGCGTGCGATCGCGCAGGCCGGGCACGAACTCGGCAACCACAGCTTTACCCACCAGCGGATGGTGTTCGTCTCGGCCGATACCGTTCGGGACGAGCTGGAACGCACGGATGCCGAGATCCGCGCAACCGGCTATCAGGGGCCGATCACCTTCCGCCCGCCGTTCGGCAAGAAGCTGTGGGCATTGCCGAAGTATCTGTCGGATCACGATCGGACCACGGTGACCTGGGATGTGGAGCCCGACTCCGGCAAGGTGGCCAGCACCGATGGGATCGTCGCGGAAACGGTGGCCCAGGTGCGGCCGGGTTCCATTGTGCTGCTGCATGTCTGGAGCGATCAAGGGGCGGCTTCGCGGGCGGCGATACCGCGGATCGTCAGCGAATTGCGTTCCAGGGGGTACAGTTTCGTCACTGTTTCGAATCTGATCGGCCACTAGGTGCGCGCGGGGTCAGCAGCCGATCACGGTCCACCCCTGCACCGGTTGCACGCGCCGGATCGGTCCAGACCTGGAATTTCTCGGCGATCCACGCCAATTGCGCGATCAGGGAATCAGTGCCGGGGATCGGCCTGTCGCAATTCTGCGGGATCCCGTGGATTCAGCTCTAGGACGGCATACGGCCGGAAATCATCGCGGGTCACGTGGATCGCGGCCCACGGGGTCACGCATCAGAATGTGATATTTCGCCCGATCGGGGCATGGATGTCGAGTGGAGGAAGGTAGCCCACGACGAACTGCTCCGCCATCTCTGCGGATTCCGCGCAGGGGCATCGCGGCCGATTCCGATCCGTATCGTCGCCGATCAGAGCATTCCGTACGCGTGGGTGGGAGTGATGCGGACCAGCGCGCGGCGATCCTTGACCATCGCCTCGCGGTATTCGGTCCAATCGGGGTGTTCGCCGGAGGCCGCGCGGTAGTAGTCGACCAATTCGTCGACGGTGGCATCGTCGGGAGCGGCGGCGACGGGAGTCACCTCGACGTTCCCTTCGAGGACGGCGTACGCCCAGAAGTCATCCTGGGTCACATGGATCGCGGCCCACGGGTCACGCACCAGGTTGTGATATTTCGCCCGATCGGCGGTGATGGAGATGCGAATGATCCCGTCATCGCCGATGACGTGCAGCACGTTGGACAGTTGCGGCCGGCCATTGCGCCGAATCGTGGTCAGTACCGACCGGCGGTGGGCGCGAGCGAAGTCGAGCGCGGAGGAAAGTTCCATACCCAGGTCAACGGGTCGCCGCCTTCGGCCCTTCCCACGCAGCATGAACCTGGCCGCCTTTCGATTCCCCGATGGCGCGGCTGGTGCTGCCCTTTGCTCGAGCCGTAACGCCCCGGGGCCTCGGTGCGGCAGTTCTTCACTGCGGCGGTCGCGCCCTTGCATCGGGGCTGGTGAACCGACTACGCGCGCCGCCTCGACTGCGTGGTGATCGTCGGACCCGATGCCTCGGCTGCGTGGTGATCGTCGGACCCGATGCCTCGGCTGCGTGGTGATCGTCGGACCC
>NZ_JBSGEQ010000004.1:208799-210885 GCF_053602975.1 Nocardia sp. NPDC004278 | reverse complement strand
CGATGCCTCGGCTGCGTGGTGATCGTCGGACCCGATGCCTCGGCTGCGTGGTGATCGTCGGACGCGATGCCTCGGCTGCGTGGTGATCGTCGGACGCGATGCCTCGGCTGCGTGGTGATCGTCGGACGTGCTGCCCGGCACCCCGCCGCCAAATCCGCCGGCGCACTCTGACCCACCCCGGCTGGCCCCACGACATCAGCTCCACGCCGCTGGTTTGCCGCCGAGCTGTGGCCGTCGCATAGGCATCGTGCATAGGTTGCGAGCTGTGCGAACTGATCACTGCCTATGCGACGGCTCGGCTGCCCGGATTGCCGGACCGACGGTTTGTGCTGAGCGGGACTGGTTGGGTGCCGGTTCAGGCGACTGGTTGCGGGCGTGCAGTGGGTTCCGGTGCGGGGTGTCGGGTGCGGACGGCGGCTCGGGTTACCCGGGTGACGAGCCGTTCGAGTGGGCCGCGACCGAGGAAGCGGGTCCATAGCAGCGAGCCGACTGCGGCAATGGCGACCGACCAGAGGAAGAAGGGCGGATTTCCGTCGGCGCGCTCGTCGACGAATGCCAGCGAAATGACATGTCCGGCATATACGGTCAGCGGAAGGTAGCCGATGGCCGTGAGCGGGGTCAGGATTCGCATGAGCACCGGCGGGCAGCTCAGGAGCAGTCCGAGTACCGCGACCGCCAGTCCGCCGGAAGCCAGGATTTCGAAGAAAGTGCCCGAATGCGGTTGCGCGGTCAGCAGTGATACGAAGCCAGGGCCGGGGATGGCATCCGGATCAACGTCTTTCGTACCGAGATCGCCGAGATCGGGTGCACTGGAACCGAATACCTTGGTGCAGACCCAGGCGATGCCGTAACCGAGCACCGCGGCGGCGAAGCCCCAGCCCAGCAGACGGGTCCTGATGGCCGTGAAATCGCTACGGCCGATGGCGAGTCCGATGAGGATGAACGCGACCCAGATCAGCGCCGGATAGGTACCGGAGATGGCCAGGGTGACGATCCCACCGGTGCCGAGCGTGCTGGTGGGCAGCACCGATACCAGGCACCACACCAGCACGGGCGTGATCACCGCCCAAACCGCGGCGGTGATCAGCAGTCGCCGCGGTCGCCAGGCCAGGAACGGTACGGCCAGGACGAACATGACCGCGTAGTACTCCAGGATCACTGCAGCCGTTGTTCCGGTGGCCTGCAATATCCCGCCGATCAGGAAGAGCAGTGCGGCGCGCACCATGACGCGCAGCCGGGCCGTGACCAGGTCCGAACCGGTCGACGGATGCGCGCGCCCGGTCATCAATGCCAGCGAGACGCCGCCGAGCACCGCGAACAGAATCGAGGACCGCCCCGACGCGATATTGGTCCAATGCGCCGGATCCGACCAGGTCAGTTCGCCGTACGCCAGCGTATGTGCCGCGATCATGCCGACCACGGCCAGCCCCCGCGCGGTATCCACCGCACCGATCCGATTGCGATCGATCTTTCCCGCGGCCATCACACCGATCATGACCTCGCCCTGGCATCCGGGCAATCGCTTTTCATGCGCCCACCCTCCCGCACGCTTCGTTAAGAAACCATGAGCGAACAGGCACTTGTCCATCGTTGCGCGACCGGAAAGCAGCTGTCGCATAGGCAGTGGTTAGTTCGCAGGTCGCAGCCTGGCGCGATGCCCCGTGCTTATGCGACAGCCGTAGCTTGGCCGGCTAGCGTCGTGTGGCCCCGAGGACGTGGGCGGCAATCCAGGGGCTTGGCGACGCGCGATGGTGAATTCGGCCGCGACCCTGAGTTCTTCGGCGAGCTGCGAGCGCGAGCTGTGAGTTGCGTTGATATGCGAGCCAGGGCGTCGATTGCGGTGAGAAGCGAGCGCGGGCCGTTAGCGGCAGTGGTACGCGGCGCGAGCGGGGATGCGGCTGTCACCGAATTGCGGTGTTGTGCAGGCGTCGGCCGGGGATGCAGGGTGTGAGCAGTTGGTGGCGGTGGGTGCGCGTGAGCTGGGGATAGGGGCGCGGCTTGTCAGTCACGGTCGTACGCGGAGTGGGCCGTCGGGTTGCGGCTGGATACGGGCGCGGGCCTCGGTTGTGGTGATGTGCGGGCGCGG